>CAYTDF010000425.1:0-325 GCA_964436365.1 uncultured bacterium
GCGCATCGAGTTCGCCGTCGTCATCCCAGACGATTCCCGCTGCGTTCTGGGGGATGACGCGAAATTCCGCAACACCTCGCGTCACCCGCGCGTAAGTACGGATTCGTTCGAGAAGCGTCTTCATCTCTTGGCGGGCTTGCAGACGACTCATCTCCGGGTTCTCTTCGGACCAGTATTCGTAAGCGTCGACGATATCGAGATAGACACCGTCAAATCCCTGATCGATGATCCGGTCCAGATAAGAACAATCCGCGCCGTCCGGCGTGCCAAACAGAATCGCCTGCCACTCCGGCGACCAATAGCGAACCTTGTAGTTCCCATCCCA
>CAYTDF010000425.1:335-4894 GCA_964436365.1 uncultured bacterium
GGGATTGACCGGGCCGAGCCATTCCGGAGAACTCGCCTGCCACTCGTCACGCCAATAGAAGCGATAATCCTCGGCTTCCCCGACGCTAAAATAGGAGATGGCGAGCATGCCCGCGTCATGCAACGAATCGATCTCGGCAGCGGAAAACTCGCCGTCTTCTTCACCGTTCTCCGAATAATCCATCACCACCAAGTCGTATCCACTGGCGGCAATCTCCGCGACGGTCACATCATCAAGCGTGAGCATGTACAACCAGTCGTCCACGTCGCGGGCTCCGACGGAGACGCAAGCCGTGAAGCACAAAAGGACGGACAGGTTGAGACGTCGGTGAATCCAAAGCATGGAAGAAGGATATACGAGAACTCGGCTTGGCATCTAGACTCGAGCACCCGCATCCTGCCGGTTTGGAGTTCCGGCTCAGCGGGAACAAGAACATGATTTCGCGAGTCGTTGATCTCGTGGGAAAGCCAGAGTACAATCGTCAGCGAACGGAATCCGACCTCCAAGGCAGGGGCGGTTACAGGATCGCCCCCGCTGGATGAGGTTCGAGAACCCATCTCGGAGATCCAAGTAAATAGTAATTCGGTGGGCCGATAACAAGGAGAAATACTCATGGGACTGTTCTCAAGGATCATTGGAAATGCGGGCGTGGTAAAACCCGAAGAACTTCAGTCAGAATATGGCCAACTACTCACCGATGGGGAAGAGATCGAGATTGGCTTCAAGGTCATAAGAGATACGTTCGTATTCACGAACAAGAGATTCATCCTTGTCGACATCCAAGGGATCACAGAAAAGAAGACCGAATATCTATCTATCCCATACGGCAAAATAACAAAATTCAGCATCGAGACTGCGGGCAGTTTCGATCTCGATGCGGAACTGAAATTGTGGATTGGCAGTGATCCAGTTCCACTTCAGAGGAAATTCAATAAGGAAGTGAACATTTACGATTTGCAGCGGGTACTGTCAAACCACGTCCTGAAGTAACGAAGGTGAGGAGCCTCTATGAGGAAGCGGGTACGACAGCACAAGAGGCCGATTCGTGGCGCACAGTTAGGAAAAACCAACGTAGATCCGCTAGGGTTCAAGGTGCCGACTAAACGCGTTTTTCTCTTCATCGTCTCTGCCGCGAGGCAATTGCAGTCTAGACCGGCACCCGCGCTGGGGTCGATCGACGCCACGTGATACAGTGCCTTGCACGCCACATCGCTGACGAGAGAATACCGAATGCCCCCAAAAAGCCGGTTCCATTTCATCTGTGTAACGTCGACACTGGCGGTCTGGTTCGCGCTCGGCACCTGCCCCACCGCCTACACAGGTCCGTCAGAGACGAATGCCCCCGGGGTGGCAAGCAACGAGTTGGGTTTTTATGTCGCTCAGTTCGAAAACGATCCGGAGCGCGAAGCCCAAACAGCGCTCGTGGAGCGCTTGAGAAACGATTTCAGGAAAGCCGGAGTGCAAGGAATACGTGTGCTGGGAGCCACCGAAACCTTGCCCTTGGAACCGGGAACCCGAATCAACACGGTTTTCCAATCGTTGCCGAATGGGAAGATTCTGTTGTGGGGTGTGAGACGAGGCGACCGGCTGCTCCTGTCACTTTTCGACCCCACCCGGAACGAGTTCGAAGGAACGCCAGTCCAGATTCCCGGTGCGCCCAATCGCAAGCTCCTCAAGCTGCCCCGCCTCAATCTCCCAGAGGTCGCTCTGGAGACCCCGGGATTCGTCGCGTCTTTCCTGCTCGGGTATGCGTGGGCTGTGTCGCCCACCCCCAACCACGAGAGAGCCGTGGCGGCCTACCGGCAGGCATTGGATTGCGAGCCACAACCGGGACGTAATCGTGCGGCCGCGCATTATGGAATGGCCCGGTCCCTCTTCGCGCAGGCTGCACAACAAGAGGACCCGTTCGAGGCCATTCGAGCTTGCATCGACCAGTTCGAAACCTGCTTGGTTCTGTGGCTGGTGCACGAACAACCGGCGGTTCACGCCGTTCTCCGAACGGAACTAGGAACGCTCTGTCTTATCCTTCCTTCCGAGGACCCAACGGTAAACTTCTGGCAGGCGATCCTCCACTTCGAACAGGCGGTTTCATTTTACGCGAAAGATGTCTACCCGCTCCGCTATGCCGATTTGATGAAGAATCTGGGGACGTGCTACCTAAAGATGCCGGGTGGGAATGCGGAAGAAAATGGAGCGCAAGCGATCCGGCATTTCACGGAAGCTCTTTCGTGCTACAGCAAGGAAGCGACCCCCGACAAGTTCCTGGCCACACAGATCGAACTGGCGGTCGCTTTCTCCATATCGCCACGTGGGAACCGGCGCATGAATACCGAACGCGCCATCGAATGCTACCGGGAAGCACTCGATCTCCTCACACCGCAGGGCAACCCCGAACTCTTCGCCGAACTTCAGGTCCGTGTCGGTGCGCTTTACGAAAGCCTGATCGCACCCGAAACGCCGGAGAACTTGGAGCACGCCATCCGGTGTTACGAGGAAGCTCTCACCGCCCACACCAAAGAGAATTTCCCCAAGCAGTACGCCAGTGTGGTCAGTCTGATCGCCAACATCTGCAAGAATACACAGGTCGGTGACCGCGCCGAGAACGTGCGCCGGGCGAGAAAGAACTATGAGGAGACGGCAACCGTCTTCACCCCGGAAGCGTTTCCAAACGAACACGCCCGCTGCCAATTCAATCTCGGGGTCTTGTGGCGCGAATACCCGGATGGGACGCGCGCCGAGAACATCGAGAGAGCCATCGCGTGCTTCGAGGCGACGCTGGCTCTCGCCCCCCGGGAAAGCGACGCCCTCCTTTTCGCCAAAGCCCAGGCCCAGATGGCCATGGTGCGCATGGAACGGCCCACAGGTACCCGCGCCGAGAATCTCTTCCGCGCGGTCGTATGTCACCAAGAGGCGTTGACCGTCTTCACGGTGGAGAAGTTCCCCCGTGAGTTCGCCGATCAGCAGTACTTGTTGGGACATACCTACCTTGGATTGCCACGTCGGAACGGGAACGAAAATCTTCACCGCGCCCTCGAGTGTCTCGAACAAGCCGTCACTGTCTTCACGAAAGAATCGTCGCCGATACGGTACGCGAAGATCATGAATGACATGGGCGTCGCCTACATGCAGATCACCGGAGCCGAGCGCGGGGATTCTCTGCGGCATGCAAAGGAATGTCTGGAGAAGGCCTTGGACGTCTCGAACCTGGAGGCATTTCCGAACGTCCACAAGAGCATTCTGCAAAGCCTCTCCGACACACAAAGCGAACTGGTGAGACTCGAGGCGGCAGAGGGAAACCGGTAGCCCCTTGGGCGAAACCGCCAAGACGCTACTGTATGCAGACCGGTCTTGGGCAGCCGAGACAGCGAGCGCGCCAACAAACCGAAGTCACACACGAAAGGATCGATTCCGATGAGCAATCCGATTCGCGTCACGGTCTGGAACGAGTTCCGTCACGAAAAGACCGACGAAGCCGTCAAGAAAGTTTACCCCGAAGGCATTCACAAGACCATCGCCGACGCTCTCGCGAAAGACGCGAGATTCGCGGTCCGCACAGCGACGCTGGACGAGCCGGAACATGGGCTCAGCGAAGAGGTCCTGGCTGAGACCGACGTGCTCACCTGGTGGGGACATATGGCCCACGAGGAAGTCCAAGACGAGATCGTCGAGCGAGTCAAGGCGCGCGTGTTGGCGGGGATGGGCTTGATCGTGCTCCACTCGGGTCATCTCTCCAAGATCTTCCGGGCGCTTACCGGGACCGGCTGCATGCTCAAGTGGCGCGAGATCGGCGAGAAGGAACGGCTGTGGGTGATCGAGCACGGACATCCGATTGTGGAAGGCATCGGTGAATATATCGAACTCGAGGAGACCGAGATGTACGGCGAGCGCTTCGACATCCCCGCCCCGGACACACTCGTCTTCATCAGTTGGTTCCAGGGGGGCGAAGTCTTCCGAAGCGGATGCTGCTACCATCGCGGCTGCGGCAAAGTATTCTATTTCCGGCCCGGACACGAAACCTACCCCATCTACCACCGGGAGGATATCCAACGTGTCATCGGCAACGCGATCCGCTGGGCCGCGCCTTGCGGAGGCCCCGAACCTCAATACGATAACAAGCCGCCGCTCGAGAAATTCTAGCGAGATAGACCGACACCAGCCATCGCGTACAGACGACGTGACCCGACAGAGCGCTCAACCGTTTGGCTTCACAGGACCGAAATCGATCGGAGGTGAAGTCTCATGAACGCAAAGCGTTGGGTCAGGTTCGTGGGTCTCTTGGCTGTGTCGGCTCTGCTGGCGGGGTGCGATAGCGACCCGGGGGAGCCGAACGTCATCGTTGTGGGTGAAGTCAAGGACGCGGAAACGGAAGAGCCGGTGGCGGGAGCGAGAGTGGCCGATCACCTGTACGCGGCCAGCACCACCCGGCCGAATCGGGAAGCTTGGACGGACGCCGAGGGGCGCTACACCTTGGAAACATGGTACGAAGAGCACACGCTCGTCGTATCCGCTCCAGGGTACGATCCCACACTTTCCACACTCACAACCCAAGTCGCGGGTGG
>CAYTDF010000426.1:0-4884 GCA_964436365.1 uncultured bacterium
GGGCTGCCGGTCGTCCGGGGGACGATTGCGAAGCAAAGGCAGTTTCTTCCTGAGGTGGGGGTTGAAGGAGAAACCACCCAACGGTTTGCATCCTTCAAAAGGAAAAAACTTTCGAGAGATACTTGAGACCCGCGTTCCCGAGTGACTGGAGCGAAGCGAGAGTTGTATCGAGGGGCGCGGGGCTCTCTAGCACGACCTCACGGCTGACGGCCCTATCTACCGGGCGAGAAGCCGTGGAGCGTTAACCAAACCCGACGGTCGCTGATCTGCGAGATGGCGGTTAGCGAGAGCGTTCATCACTGCGATCTGGATGGTGTGCGGACCCGGTTGCTGCAATGCCGGGGTCGCAAGTCGGCAGGGCCGAGCCAGGATCGCACCCACCTCGCATCCGTCAACCGATATCCGAGCCGCACCGGCCAGTCCCTCGAGATGCAGTTCGACCGAACGGTTTCGGAAGGTCTCCGGGATGTCGACACGGCACCGGTAGTTCATCGTTCCCGAGAAGAAGGGGTACCCCTGTTCGGTCCAGGACCCCAAACGCAGCCTGCTACACGGACCTTCCAAGACCCAATTTCCCTCGATCGCCCGCAATGCGAAATCACCGGCGAGGAACGGCGTCTGCTCCATCCTCAGAGTCGCATTCCATCCGGAAAGTTCGAGTTGATTCCGACCGTATTGAACCAGGGGGGTCAGCTCCGCGAGCCGCGTAGACCGGTCCGGCCACAGTGCCGGGCCATCGCCATCCGCCTCGATCGACACGGTCTCCTCGCTCAACACGTTCGCCGCCTCGCCATTCAAACGCACTTCAAACCCAGACGAGGGGGAGCGTTGCGCTTCACACAGCGCGGCAAGCCCATCCAACACCAGAACCAGACGGCTGGGAAGGTCGCGGACCTCGAACGTGCTCGAATACGTCCGGCGTTCCAGCGCGCAACCGCTGGAATCCTCTTGGATGAGCGACATCCGCAGACACCAATCCGGCAATGGCAGCGTATTCAGTCCTTCAGGATACGCGATGAGCTCGGAGGGCAGTTCCAAACCGGCCGCGAGTTCGGAGACACGTGTCGTACGAACCGGCTCCCGAGCCGCGTCGTCACACGGTGCCACCCAGAGCAAAGCCGACTCCCAGGGGGCGAAATCAAGCTCCAACTCGATCCCGGCCGACTCGATTCCAGCCGGACTGGACTCCGCGACCGGAATCTCCGCCCACGATCCATCGTCGGGATCGCCCCGATAGACCGTCCAACATCGCTCCTCCTCCCCAACCGGGAGGCGAAGACGCTCGCACGGCAAGCCCTCATCCGAGACATTCACCGTAAAGAACAGCGAGCCCTCTTTCAGCGCCCGATGATGGCTCCAGAGCGTCCGCGCACCGGAAATGTCCGTCCCCTCCACCTCTTCACCTTGGGCGAGCGCCGAGGTTAGCCGTGTAATTCGCCGGTTGAGAAACGCTTGGCAGGACTGCCAGGGCTGTTGTCGGCCGTGCAGGGGGGGCGCTCCCTCCTTGCGCCGGCCCTCCAGAGATTCGTAGACCCAATGCGGCCCGGGAGGATGGACCCCTCGCGCCAGCTTAACGTCGGCTATGCGTTGGGCGTTGGCCGGGTCGTGCAGACACCCCCCCAGCGCGCCCGGAAACGCGACCAGACGAATCGCATCGGAAATCGCGTCACCCGGCGACGAGATGCCCGGTGGCTCGCGCCGGTTCCCCCGATCCAACCGCGTCACCCGCTTCTCCCAGGGACCGAACCCGTCTGGCGGCACAGACGAAACCCGCAGTTCCATGCCCAACCGTTCCGCCTCATCTCGGCAACGCGCGACAGCGGCTTCCCACGCCGCGCTTTCGAAGGTCTCCAGCAAGCCCACTCCGGCCTGAACGAGTATCGTCCCATAGCCCTGCCGCTCAAACTCAGCGACCTGCCGCACCAGCGCCGCTTCGTCGAGCGAGTAATTCCAGAACCAGGCCAACGAGGGCCGATACTGGGGAGAGGGGGATGAAAACCAATCGGGACTCTTCATAGTGAACGCTCGTTTACTCCATCGCTTCGATTCGGACTGCGCCTCCCGGGCACCCGCGCAGCACGGTCGCGTCGCCGGTCACATGCCCCAGAAGGATCACTTCGCTGGCCGGGACCGGTTTCTCGTCCACCGAGGCGGGCGTGGGTCCATAGAAAACACAAAAGGCGCTGCCGGGAAGCCAATACGCCAAATCCCCAACCTCGACATCCACAGTCCCTCCATCGGTGTCGGCGTCGGACCGCGGCTTCAAACGCGGTATCGTTCCATAGATTTCGTCGCCCCATGGGTTCCCCGTGAACTCCAAGGGCAGCAGTTCTGCCAGCGCCCGTGCGTACACGCCGTCGTTGAGTTCGGCCTGCAAACGACACTCGCCGATCCTGATCTGAATCTGCATCATGCCCCTCCTCCGAGATAAGCGGCTCCACATTCAATATAGTCTAACCGGCCCAGCCCGGCCACCGGTGGGATAACACCCACCGGACGGCTATGCTGCCCCCATGACTGATCGACTTAGCCCCCAACGCCGTGGGAAAGAGCGCCGATGATAGAGGCCACCCGGTCCCGCACACCCGAGCGGCGTGACTCCGACCGCCAAACCCTACGCCGCTACTACAACACCAGTGAGCTCTATCTCCAGGACCTGCTGGAGCATGACCAGGTCTATCACCGGCCGTTCGCCGAACTGATGACCGCGCATGTTCCGAGGGGCGCGCGGGTCTTGGAACTGGGATGCGGCCCGGGCATTTCCACCCGCATGCTGAGCGGAATGGGCTACCTGCCGATCGGGTGCGATCTTTCGCCGCTCTTCTTGCGAGACGGCTGCGCCAAGGCCCCCGAATTGGACTGGCTGGCCGCCGATGCGTTATCTCTACCCTTTTCATCCTCCAGCGTCGATGCGGTTGCCGGGTTCGAGTTCGTGGAGCACGTCACCGATGTCGGCCTGTTGCTCACCGAATGTATTCGCGTATTGAAACCGGGGGGGTGGTTGATCCTGCATTCCCCCAACCTCTGTTCCCCGTTTTTCCCACTTCAGGATATTCTCTCTCTGGCTCGGGGAGGACCGGGAAGACCGGTCTTCGCCGAAACCATGGGAGCGGCGATACGTTGGTTCGGGGAGTGTGTGACCGTTTCGCTACGAAAATGGCTCCGGGCAAGGCCGGAATTCCTGTACCGGAGACCCGATCCCGAGGAGCACGTGGGCGGGGATGCCGACAGCGCCTACCTCGCCTGTCAGATCGATCTGGCACGATTTCTAACGCGAAACCACATGATCGTTCACCAACTCTGCCACGCCCAGAGCGCCACGAGCCGATGGGTTGCGCGGCTGATGCCCTCCTGGGCCCCCTTCATCGGGCTCGTCGCGCAACGGCCACAGAATGGACCGAGATGATTACGAAAGCGGACAAAACACGCACGCTCTTAGCCAAGGAGTTGGTCAAGAGTTTCAAACGGAGACGGGTCGTCGACCGTGTCACTCTGGAACTGAGAACCGGCGAAATTGTGGGCCTGCTCGGTCCCAACGGCGCGGGGAAAACCACGACCTTCAACATGGTGATGGGGCTCATCCGTCCCGATAGCGGTGATATCTTCCTAAATGACGAACCGATCGGGCAATGGCCGATGTCCAGAAGAGCGCAGGCGGGGATCGGCTATCTCTCTCAGGAACCCAGCATTTTCCGAAACCTGAGCGTCGAGGATAACATCCTCTTGATTCTCGAGCAGATGCCCTACACCCGCAACAAGCGGATCAGACGATGTCATGAGCTCCTCGAGAGCGCCGACATTGTGCGTCTCGCCCGCCAGAAAGCCGGGTCGCTTTCGGGCGGCGAAAAACGCCGCCTGGAGATATGCCGCTCGCTCGCCTCCAACCCCGACTTCATCCTTCTCGACGAGCCGTTTTCGGGCGTGGATCCAATCGCCGTCGCCGATCTCCAAACCATCATCAAAGGATTGCGAGAGCAACAGTTGGGCATCCTCATCACAGACCACAGCGTGCGTGAAACCCTCGCGGTCACCGACCGATCCTACATTGTGCACGATGGGAAAATCCTGACCGTAGGCACACCCGCCGAACTCGTCAACGACCCCATCGTCAAAGAAGCCTATCTCGGAGAAAAGTTCTACTTCCAGGAGACATCCTAGAAACGATAAAATCTCGCCAGAACTACGAAATCATGCGTAGGGTGGGTCGTTGTCGAGCGTAGCGAGACATTGGCCCACCGATGGCCCACACCACATCATCGCCGATGGCACCTCGCTCGAGGTCTTCGCCCGCGAATTAGGGCACCTGTACCGGCAGTACGCTGAAGGCCTGACCGCCGATCTGCCTGGGCTCGCCATCCAGTACAACGATTACGCCTGCTGGCAGCACGCGGTCATCAGTGACCAACGGCTGCAATCACAGACCGCCTATTGGCGGCAGCGTCTGGCTGGCGCTCCACCCCTGACCACATTCCCTGCAGATGCCTCACGCCCGCCGACGCAGTCCTATCGTGGTGCCATCGAACGCTTCACGATAAGTGCCGAGACCATCGAGCCCCTGCGCCAGATCGCCAGCCAGTGTGATTCGACCCTCTTCATCGCCCTGCTGTCTGCCTATGCGGTTCTGCTGTCGAAATACACCCGCCAGCCGCAGGTCGTGCTTGGTACACCGGTGGGCAATCGCCCCCGACAGGAGTTGGAACCCCTCATCGGCCTGTTCGCGAACACGATCGCACTCCACCTGGACCTGACATCGGCCCCGACCTTCACGGAGCTCCTCGAACAAACCCGCGAGGCTGTCTGAGGCGGGCTGGAAAACCAGGACATTCCTTTCGAACAGCTGGTCGCCGACCTGCAGACAGACCGCGATCCCAGCTACATCCCCGT
>CAYTDF010000427.1:0-4884 GCA_964436365.1 uncultured bacterium
GGCAGCGGCGCTTTGGGAGTCCAGCGGTTTGTCTGTGGATCGTACTCGATAAGTTCCTTCGTCCGTTGCCTGTCGGGGCCGTTCGGCGGTTTGGGTTCGAAAAAATGGGAGCCGCCGAGAATGTACGCTTTGCCGCGAACGGCGGCCGCGCCAAGCCAGCCGCGCGAGGGGCCGGGAATGTTCGTCACCGTCTGCCAAGCGGCTTTTGGATCGCTCGTATCCAACGCCTCCACGCTACTCAGCGTGGGGCCGTGTCCGCCCTTCGCGCCGCCAAAGACGTAGAGTTTGTGGCCGAGGGTCACACTCGGCGCCCATCCCCGGGCGTCGTTGAGATCGGCCACGCGCGTCCATTGATACGTACCGTCTTTGGCTTCGAGGCGATAGCAGTTCTTGCGTACTTGCCCCTTGCGGCCACCGATAGCGTAGAACGCATTGCCACACTCCGTCCCTTGGACATAGCACTGCCCGACCGGTGCGTTCGGCCCTCGCGACCACCAGTTCGCGACCGGGTCGTATACATACATCGTATCCATTTCGCCCCAGGGCTGCCTCATGCCGAAAACGATGATCACTTTCCCGTCGAGAACAGTCCCGCACCCACCCTTTCGAAACTCGGGCATATTCGGGCCGAGGGTCCAGGTGATATCTTGAATCCCGTCCTGGACAGCGGGTGCGGCTGTGAGTGTAAGAGTCGTGAGCAGCGTGAGTGTCAAACCTGTCATGTTTTATGCTCCTATTTTGCCTGTGGGCGTGGATTCGCAATTCGTGTCCCGCCGCTTTCCAGAATACGCCGCCCCACCCGTTCGCGTCAACCAAATCGTTCAAGCTTGAGTTCATGCGGTGTTCCGGGGCCGAGAAGAGAGGTATCCTCTCTTGAAGAGAGCGTCGGAAAGTAACGACGTGGTTTCTCCTTCCGAGGTAAACTCTGGACCATGCAGAACATCCTGATCGTCACCGTCGACCAGATGCGCGCGGACACAATGGGTTGCGGTGGAAACCCGGTTGTCGCGACGCCGAATTTGGATCGTCTGGCATCCGAAGGTGTTCTTTTTGAGCGTGCGTATTGTGTGAATCCACTCTGCACTCCCTCGCGCGCGGCAATCCTCACCGGACGCTATCCACACTGTACGGGGGCCTGGAATATCGGGGTCGCGGTCAACGAAGACGAGATTACGATTGCAGATCGTCTCGGCGGACTCGGCTACCGTTGCGCGGCCAACGGCAAGATGCACTTCAGACCTGAGGCCTGTGTGGGATTGGAGGGGCCTGTTTCTCCTGAAGAGATGGCGCATCGCGCTCGGCCCCGGACTACGGACAGCACCTATTACGGTTTCCACGAGTTCTGCCTAACGGAAGACGACAGGGTTGGGCCTTATCTCGACTGGCTTCGAGATGTCGCGCCCGCCTGGAGTGACAAACCCTTCGGTGACTTTGCCGATGGAGTCATGCCGAACGAGGGTGAGATTGTACCTTCCGAGTTTCATCAGACACGCTGGGTGGGCGACCGGAGCGTCGAGACGATTCGGCGGCATGATTCCTCGAAACCGCTTTTCCTATGGACCAGTTTTGTCGATCCGCACCATCCTTTCCAAGCGCCCTTCGAGTATGCCGAGAGGTATCGTGATGCCGCGGTTCCAGAACCTGTCTACCGTCAGGGCGAACTGGATCGGCGTCCCGAACACCTGCGTTATCAAGGCGACCGAGGGTATTGGCCAGGCGGTGGCGAGGAGCACTGCCTGCCACGCGCTCACATCGAGAATTGCATCCGAAACTACTACGCCATGGTCACCTTTATCGACGATGAAATCGGACGCATCCTGCGCGCGCTTGACGAGAGCGGAATGCGTGAGAACACGTTGATCGTCTTCACCTCCGATCACGGTGAACTTCTGGGCGATCACGGGCTCTTGTACAAAGGCCCGTGGTTGTATGAAGGGCTGATACGCGTGCCGATGATCTTGCATGGACCCGGACTGCCGAAGGGGAAGCGGGTCCGGGCGTTGATGGAGAACGTGGATATCCTACCGACTCTGTTGGAATGGATCGGCGAACCGGTCGCCTATGGGATCCAGGGACGGTCTCAGATGGGGGTTCTGGATGGCCGGGTTGAGGGGGTACGCAAGAATATCGTCACGGCCTACGACGCCCATGATCGGGGAATCCGCCTGAAGGGCATTCGGTCGGATCGGCACAAGCTGAACGTCTTCGCGGGGGAGGTCTATGGCGAACTGTACGACCTCGAAGAGGACCCCGGCGAGCTGACCAACCGGTTCTTCGACCCGGCCTACAGCCAAGTCCGCGCCGAACTGATGGAAGCCCTCGTGCACCGTATGATCGAAGACGAGGACCCTCTGCCGGAACGCGAATGCCTGTGGTAGCGGCTGTCGCGCCCCATGGAGCGGCGCGGGATTGTGCCTGTCTGTTAGGTTGACCGCACGCCGATTCCGCATTTATACTTCTCCCGTGTGGAAAGGATGATGCCTGGGAAGTCAGTTAGGGCGTCTCTCGAAAGTTTTCTCCGCCGGTGGAATCTACAGCGCGCACGGAGTTCCCGCGAAAGTCGGGCGTATAGCGTTTTTCGATCGGACACGACTTTCGAGGGATACTGATGCCTACTGGGGTGGGGCCAGGCCGCAGGCGCATTCTGGAATGCAAAGCCAATACGTCATTGTTGATTCGAATTCGGCGTCACGAAGTCGGTTGACCTCTATCTTGCAGGACACCTTGCAGGCAGACGTGCAGTGTGTGCCACGTGTCGACGATGCCCTCGCCGTGTTGCGGTCCCAAGGGCGCCACGTTCTCTTGTTGCGTTGCGACGATCCCGGTCTCGAGGCGGAGAAGGGAATCGAGAGAATTCGACTCCTGAAGATCCCCGTCACGATCGTTGCGTTGTTGGCCAAAGCCGAGATGGGCGTCTTGCGAACGCTGTTGCAGGCCCACTCCGTCGCCGATGTTCTCACCGATGACGCCCCTCCCGCGCGGGTCACCCAAGCGCTGCAAAAGGCGATGGAAGCGGTCGGCACCGGACCCAACGCCCGCTCACATTATCTTGGATTCCTCAGCTTTGTGGGAACCGTTCCCACTTTTCAGCAGCGCAAGGCTCTGACCAAGGTGAATATCGGTGTGCTTCAGAACCGGTCGCTTCGGTTAGCGATCGAGTATTGGCGCAAGACGCCGAATTCGCAAATGGTCGCGGTCTGCTTGAACGCCGACGAGATGTTGACCTCGCGCGACGACGATAATATCGCCAAGTGGGTCGACTTCAACATCCAGCCTTGGCAGATCGGCCTCTATGAAGCCCAACAGCATTATGTTGAATACTGGAAAGAACCTATTCGGGACAAATTGATGCCGGTCGTCATTCCCACATTGTTGTCGTATGGTTTGGACGACGCGACGCCCCTGGAAGCCGAAGAAGGCAAACGTGTGATTCACAAGGTCCAGCAGGCGACTCAGAACGGCCAGCTTACAGAGGCCCTCGGCGTGATGGGAATCGCCTTTCGCACCGACAGTTTCGTGGGCAAGCACATGGTCTTCGACAGCTTCATTGAGAAACTCACGGACCAGATGGAGCAGGTCGATCGGAGTCACCCCGAACTGACTCGCCCGCCGTCCGAGACTGGATACGAGGACTTCGTCCCCGATGTAGCGAAACCCAAAGAGAGCCAGAACACGAATCGAATGGCGTATCGGAAAGAGAAGAGACGCTAGAGACGTCTTACCAGAGTTCTTTCCGCTCACCCGCCAGGAGCCCCTCCACGTTGTTGGAGAGCCCGCCCAATGTCGGTGCAGCAGGCAACGGCGAAGTCATCCACGTGTTTCAATCGATCTCGACCGGGCCCTTACGAGTCCCTGGAAGCGGAAGGCTATCTGTGCGCCATGCGGCTTTCGACGTACGCCGTATGGCGCCGAGTTAGCATAAGACGATGATTTCACAATGGTTAGAGCGTTTCTCAAAAGTTTTTCCCTCTAGCGCGCACGAAGTGCCCGCGAAAGTCGGGCGTTCAGCGTTTTCCAATCGGAAAGAACTTTTGGGAGACACCATACCTGTGTCAGTATCCCTCGATTTCGGTGCTCGGGATGGTTAGAAGAACGTCTTAGGAAGGTGGTTGATCTTCTAGGAGATCCAGAGTAGAATGTTCTGATATTAGAGTTGGGCCTCCAGGACTGGGACCTCTTCTGGATCGCACCTTCTGGGGGAAAAACGCAGGCTTAAATGGGAAATCCAACTCAATGCCGCGAAGCGGGAGCGGCAAGACAACGTTTCGAGATCATGGTTCGGCGGACTCAAGAAACCGGCTTCGGCAGGCGAGTGCTCGTCTGAGGAAACCGGATTCGAGTACTTGGAGATAAGAATCCAACCACTGGGGGGTGGAACACCTTCCGAATGACTCCATTTGGAGAAAACTAGAGAGTTCGTAGTAGAAATCTCGTGTAGGAGAGGTGCATTATGAAGCGCTTGAGCCTGTTCGTTATCGTTATCGCCATGATCGGAGCACCACGACTCGTAACCGCCGCCCAACCCGACGACGTACTAGCCGGAGCCAATGAACTCCGTCTCGGTGAACAGAACGGCGGGCGCTTGGATGTCGATCCATCAACGGAGCCTCGCACGGAAGACTATGTCGACTGGTGGACCGTTACCATTCCTCAGAATGGGACGCTTCGTATGCAAGTCTCCGGGACCGAATCCAAACTCGAAGGCTCGCCCGCCAACGTCTGGATGTATGGAGTTATCTACGGGGCTGGTGGCTCAGGAGCGGGTGGCCTACCCGACTTGACCGCCGAACAAGCCAACGCGGGACAAACATACACAGAGGAATACCATCTCAAGGGTATCTCTAAAAATAGCGGTTCCAATTGCTCTTTTTCTTGGCCTTGATA
>CAYTDF010000428.1:0-659 GCA_964436365.1 uncultured bacterium
CTTCGATGGGGATTTGGTGAAATTCGATTCCCAGCCGCTCGGCCAGAACCTGAGCATCGGTCTTGCTGTGTTCGCTCGAATAGCGGCTGGGCATGGATATGCCGACGACGGTTTCCGGCCCCAGGGCCTCGACCGCAATCGCAGCGGTGAGTGCGGAATCGATCCCTCCGGAAAGCCCAACGACGGCGCTCTTGAATCCGTTCTTGCGAACGTAGTTATGGACGCCGAGCACTAAGGCTTGGAGCATATCTTCAATCGGATCGTAGACCTCAACCTCCTTCACAGGCAAGAAGGTATTCGTCTCCGGCGAGCTGGGCTTCTGTGCGGAGGTCTCTTCGAGAGATGCTGTGACACCCTGTGAGACGACTTCTTCGATCAGCCGTTCGTCGTCGAGGCGAGCGCGCTCTCGGTGAACGGGGACCACCAAACGCCTCCGTTCGAGGTCTCGACGCTGTATATCGGCCACCACTAAATCTTCACGGAACGCCGCCCCCTCGGCGAGGCGTTTTCCGGACGCTTCGATAATTAGACTGCGCCCGTCAAAGAGAAGTTCATCCTGCCCACCGATTTGATTGGCGAAAAGCATAGTCAGGTGGTGGTCGGCGGCTCGGGTTTGCAGCATACGCTGGCGGTCGGCGGGTTTGCCGACGCTGTAGGGG
>CAYTDF010000428.1:669-4881 GCA_964436365.1 uncultured bacterium
GAAGCCGCGACCCCCACGAGGAGATCGATACCGGTCTCGGCGAATGACGCAGCGGCCTGCGGGAACCAGAGGTCCTCGCAGATGGCAACCCCGAAACGTATGACATCGGTCTGGAAGATTCGGAACTTGGTGGAGGCGGCAAAATACCGCTTCTCGTCAAAGACTTGATAGTTTGGGAGGTGCGTCTTGGCTTGGTAGCCAAGTAGTCTCCCATCGTGCAGGATCGCGGCGGCGTTGTAGGCGTCGCCTAGCTCGACCGGGAGACCGAGGACGACGACCATGCCGCCGGTCTCGGGAACGATGGCCTCTAAGGAGGCGTAGACATCGCGGAGAAACTGAGGTTTGAGCAACAAGTCGCGGGGAGGATAGCCGCACAAGGCCATCTCTGGAAACGCCACCAGCTGTACACCGCGCCGCCGGGCTTCGGCAATGTTGTCGAGGATGAGCCGCCGGTTACCATCAAGATCGCCTACGGTAGGATTGATTTGAGCCGCCGCCACTCGTAGGCGTCCACAGGATCTCATGGGTACTTCTCCTTTCAAACGCAACGCGTGTGAACCTCGATTATAGCCGTATCCGAGAGAGGTCGTCAGTGGCTCCCGCCCTACACTTTCCGGGCGGCGATTGCGGCATGATCGTGGTCAATCGCGCCGCTCTCCAAGAGTTGCCTCTCCAACAGACAACAGAGGCTGAGGAGGGCCGCATCCTCGGTTCGCCCGGTATCGTCGAAGTTTCCCGCGATGGCCTCGAGAGCCAGGTGGAGGATTGTGCCTCCATACGGGCACATCTCCACGATTTCAAAGCGCTTCTTCAGTGAGGGAAGAATCTCAGCGGAGCAGACAGCCTCAAATCCGTCGTCGATCATCTCGCGTTTCGTGGGCCTGGAGATGGCAGGTTTCAGCTCATCGGGTTTCCGTACGTTGCGCAAATAACGCTCCGGTAAGACCTCAAGCAACTCGTTGGCGAACTGGATCTGCCGGCCGGTCCACTGGAAGAGGGACGGACCAATGTATTCGTTAATCAAAAGGAAACCATCGTTCTTCAGTGCGCCATGGACCGCGTCGAGACAATCATCGAGTTCCACAAAATGATGAATCGACATGGGACCGAAAACGACGTCGAACTCCTGGCTCCAGCCTTGTGCACCCATGGCGTTGGCGTCCAACTGGAGGTACTCGACTCGGTCGCCGATCCCCTCTTCCTCCGTCCGCCGGGTTGCCACCTCGACGGCCCTGGGGCTGATATCAAACGCGACGAGCGAGGCGCAGTATTCACGGGCAATGAGCTGCCGCTCCAGGTCGCCATGCCCGCATCCCATCACAAGACCACGGCATTCCTTGGGTGGCCGACAGCGTGCGAAAAGGTGCTCGATCCAGTCCGTGTCCGGACGCCCGGAAATCCACGTGTTGACGTATCTTTGGACGGAATAGAGGTCGAACCAGGAGGAGGCCACTTCAATGCGGTCTTCGCCCCAGTGCTGCATTTCGCGCTCCAAGCGCCGCTCGTAGGAGGAGTTAGCCATACTGGAGGATACGGCCCGTGAGGCTCCCTGTCATGGCCGCCATCCCCGTATTTGGGTAAGGCTTTCGCTGGCCCGTAACCGCGCGTAGCCTATTTCCAAAGGACCAGCGCGCGAAATCCATCGTGCCCGATACGGGCGGGGTTTCGCGCGGAGAGTTCGTGGCCTGCTTGCGTCCTACACTCTGGAGGAGCATTCTATAAAGCGTCTCGCGAGGGACACCGGCTTCAGAGAAGAGGTTCAGAGTATCTCCCAAGAGTTGTGCCCGATTGGAAACTCTGAGCGCCCGGCCAAGGGGGGCACTTCGCGCGCCCCACCGGATAACGTTTTTTAGAGAGGCTCTAGCATGAAAAAATTAATCATCGTTCGAGCGGATGCGCACGATCGGCGTGAGGTGGTCCGCGCCTTCGAACCCAAAGGGTATGACATTCGTTGCCTTCGAACGATTAACAGTCTCACGCAGGCGGTTGGGAGGACGAGTCCGGTGGCCGTGATCGTCGATGTGGATATGCTAGAGACCGGGGGCGGCCGTTCTGTGCACTTGGACTGTATCGGCTCGGAAACCGCCCTGGTCTTTCTGACAGCAGGGAAAGCGGTACAGCAGAAACGGAAGCTGCTCGATCGATACGGCGGGATTCTTCTGAGGAGCCCCCTGGACCCGCTCGAACTCCAGGTGGCGCTCAAACGGGAGTTTGAAGTCCGCCACCTCTTCAATGAGCTGTGTGGCGCAAAAGCAGAAAAGGCTCTTCGTGCCCAACTTCCGCGCTTGGTCGCCAAAAGCGAGGCGATGCAGAAACTCGTGAAGGAGATCGATTACTTCGCTCCAGAAAAGTGCAACCTTGTGGTGCAGGGCCCTCGGGGGTGCGGGAAGGAGCTGGTGGCGCGCCACCTGCACGCGGCAAGCAGCCGGAGAGAACTCCCGTTCACGGTGGTGCCGGAAGAACGTTGGGAGGAACAGGACCGAAAGACCGCGCGCGGCTTTCGAGGTGGAACGGTCTTCCTCCCTCATCCCGGAGAGGCTTCGCGCTCTTCGCAGATCGTCCTAGCGAACAGAATTGAGGAAGGCCTGTTCAAACCGGTACGAATCATGGTGGGAACTCGGATTCCTCTGTTAAAGCTGAAGAAAGATAAGAGAATTACAGCCCGGCTGCATCGGTTGCTTGCCGGCAAGTTGGTGCGCGTGCCCTCGCTTCGCGAACGGGCGGCGGATCTTCCCATTCTCGTGACAGATCAGATCGTCGCTCGAGCGAAAGCGCTGGGATCGCCTGCAAGACGACTCGGCGTCGACGCTGTCGACTGCTTGATGAACCACACTTGGACGGAGAACCTTCGTGAGCTTCAGACGATCATGGATCACGCATTGCTCTCGTGTACCACGCTGACCGTCAGGCGGAAGCACCTGCCCGCCAAACTGCGCGCTCCATCCAAGCGTCGCACAAAGTCGCAATTTCCGAGTCTAGATGAGGTCGAGCGGAATCACCTCCTCGCGGCCCTGCGACAGACTGGTCTGAACCACTCGCAAGCGGCCATGCTGTTGGGCATTCATCGCACCACACTCATACGTAAGATTCGGATCTACGGAATTACCGACAAGGACGTGTGGGAGTGACGGCAGAAGGCTCGCGTAGTCACTCCAGGGATTGACACTCCAGGGATTGGACCCAGACCTGCCGGCTGCGAGGGCCGTCGAACTCGGCGAGGAAAACCTCCTGCCACTGCCCCAACAGCAATCGTCCTTCCTGAACCGGGGCCATGAGTTGCTGGCCGACAAGCGCCGCTTTCACATGAGCGGGCGAGTTCCCTTCCCCATGCCGGTAGCCCGCATCGTCCGGAACGGCTCGGCGTAAGGCCGCGTCGAGGTCGAGCATTACATCGGGATCGTAGCCTTCGTTGATTATGATACCGGCGGTTGTGTGCGGGACGTACAGAAGGAGCGTTCCGTTGCGCACGCCCATACTCTCGGCGGCATCCCGCACGAGCCGTGTCATGGGGACAAACTGGATTCTTTTCTCGCTACGGACGGTTAGACGTTCCATGGTTCTCCTCGCTACCGGGCGCTAGTGTTTCATTTCGATAGACATTCAAGAAACAGACCAAGACTATGACCTATGAGTGGATGATTGCAAGACGGTACATTATGCCCGAGGGCCGATTCACCTTTGTATTCGTGATGGCGCTGGTCTCCATTTTTGGTGTTGCTCTGGGCGTCGCCTCCCTGATTACGGTGCTCTCGGTGATGAACGGATTTGGCGACGATCTACGCTCCAAGATCCTCGGACACCGCTCCCATCTCATATTCCAAGCCTACCAAGGCCTGTTCCTCCCTGAAGTCCCAGGACTGTCGGAGGCGTTCGAAATGGATCCCAACGTAGAGGCGGTTTCCCCCTTGGTGCAGTTCGAAGGCATGATTCAGCCTGACGATCGACTCAGCGTGCGCAGTTTCGTCATGATCCGCGGCATTCAGCCCGCCTACCAGACACGAGTCAACGATCTCGGCAAAAAGATCGTCGCCGGAAGCCTGGACCGACTCGAACGCAAGCCCCAAAGCCAAGCCGCGAGCCCAGAGAGCGAAGGCGGGAGCGTTCCGTTCTACACGATCAAGAAGAAGACACAACTTCCGGGGATCGTGATCGGCCGGGAGCTGGCCCGGTCCTTCTATGGAATCTGGATTCCAGAGGATGCTGACGAGAAAC
>CAYTDF010000429.1:0-4878 GCA_964436365.1 uncultured bacterium
GGGCCATGCGCAAGCGGATGAAACTTCCTCCCGAGCTCCTCTCCAGTCTCTTCTTCGAGCAGTACGATTCCGCTCCCATTTTGGATGTCGAAGAAGCCGAACGGCTCGGCAGTTTGCTCCTCTCCGACGAATCGTAGAGCGGCTTCTCGCGAGCCTTCTCCGATAATTACCCTACAGTACGGGTGTTATTGCTTCTTTGCGGTTCTTGGGCGAGGGTCTGGGAGGGAATCCGGGTGGAGGAGTGGGGAAGGATGTGAAAAGGTGGCGTCCGGAATCGAACCGGAGTACGAGACTTTGCAGGCCTCTGCCTAACCACTCGGCCACGCCACCCGCTGTCAACCAGTTTGGGATTATGGCGACCTTGCCGGTCTTAGGCAACGGATCACCCCGCTCACTGTTCTTGAAAACGCTGTAGCGAGATACTCCGGGATGCTCTCTGAGAACCCGCCCCCGGACCGCGACCTGAGCGACCCACCTCTGAATGATTCCTCTTCCAATGCCAGAGGCTGGTGGTTGCGAGCCTGCGAGCCCGGCTCGTTGGCGTGGGATCGCGCACTCTTCGCGATTCTTGTCTTGACCGTGGTGTTGTTCAATCTACGGACCTTGGTGCCCCGGGGAGCCGACGCGCTCCACATTGCGCGAATATGCGGTCAACCGGGGAGTTGGCCTTTCTATTACCGTTCGTTCTTGACCTGTTTCATTCATCATTTTGTCTGGGTGCTTTCGAGTCCGTTCGACTTCTCGGGGTGGGATGCGGTGGCGCTATCCAGTGCGTTGGCGGGCTCGTTGGCGGTCTTGGCTTTATGGCGTCTCTGCCGGCATCCGTTGTTCTTGGCGGTCAACATCTGTGCCGGATCGTTCTTGGTTCACGTGGGCCATGTAGAGACCTATGCCTGGGTGGGAGCCGGTTTTCTGTGGACGATGGTCGCTGTACGGGAGGTCCTGCTTGGCCGCGCGTCGACCGCTTTTCTCATGAACGTCTACTGTCTCAGCTTCGCCATGCACATGCTGATGTTGTTTTACTTCCCGGTGGTGGCTTTGGCGCTCGTCAGAGGGCGTCCGGGCACACGTCTAGCTTTGTTGACCCCTGTCTTTCTCTTGGGAGCCTCTGTAATTGGCTTTCCGCTGATCGTGGATTCCACAGGGGCGACCGAACTCGGTCTGAATCGATTCATACCCTGGTTCGAACCCTTTGCCAAGAACCAGTTCTGCACGCTGTTTTCAGAGGAACACCGCTCGATGCTTTGGCTTTTCGCTTGCTCGGCGGATCTGCCGGTCAAAGCGCCTCTTTGGCTGCTGAGTTCTTTTGGCGTTCCCGGCTGGGAAGGGGCTTTCATCACCAGAATCCCGGAGAGTGTGGGGTTGCCCATCGACCGTCTCGGATTACCCGTCTCATTTCTGTTGTTGGCGGTCTTTGCCCGGCGAATCCAGGGGTTGTTCCTCAACCTTCTCTTGCTCTCTGTGGGGATCGGCGTGACCTGGAGTATCTTCTGGAATCCCGACTGGGGGTTCATGGACTGGGACCTCTTCTCCCAGTATGCGCTTCCGCTGCATCTACTTGTGGGGTTGCTGATCTTACCGGATCGCTCGGCCTACATCATTGACGCTGATCGGCGGGAGAGACGTTAGCGTCCACGCAGCCACCCGGTCCCCGGGTATACCAACAGAGTGCCGTCCGTTCGAAACACCAGCACCCGGTCGAGCGTTTCATCAACCTGGTAATCGCGGCAAGCGCCTTCCGGGTCCAGCGCGGAGGTTGTACCGGTGTAGGTGACCCGCTCGCCGTCGAAGACCATCCCGTGCACGCCGCCGTAGTGGTCTCCGTAGACGACCTCCCGGCCCATTTTGTCGAGAACGTACGCACGCGTAGCCACCTGGTCGGGGTGAAAGTAATGCGGCGTGAACCGGTGTCCGCCGAGGAGGTGATATTGAATGGGCACGTCGCCGTGCGGGTGGATCCCGCCGAACGCGTCGAGAACGTACGCTCCCGAACCGTCGGGCAGCGGGGCCAGGCTCTGTGCGACTTTTGTCTCCAGTAGGTTTGCAAGCGGTTCCCAGTGGGCTGTCCAGGCGATGTCTTTCTCGTGAGGCTCTCCCCGCAGCACCGCGCCGTCATCCAGCAAGGCCAGCAATCCTAGGTCGTTCAACCAGACCGCATCTCGGCATACGCTTCCTTCCGGAACAGGCACCGAGGTCACTTCTGTGGCGCGCCCTTCGACGATTGCCAGTACCGTGCCGTCGGTGGTCACCACGAATGTCGTTTCCCGGTCGTTCGCCACCGTTCCCGGCGGCGCGATGGCCATCGCTACCGGTTCGGGTGTGGAGCCGCTCGCTTTTGGCCAGAGTTCTGTTTCGCTGTTTCGCTTTCCTGAGAAATCTGCCAGTAATACCCGGTCGAGCAGGAGAACGCGCGTTTGGCGTGCCTCCACATCCACACGGGCCGCCACAATGGCTGTCTCGGGTTCCAGTAGTTGACCTCCCACAGCGAACAACGCTGGCCAACGGCCGGTCTGTGGAACGTAGGCCTCAAGGTGGTCGTCCAGAGCGCTCCGCCCCAATCTCGCCGCCGCGCCTTGGACTCGTGCAACCGCGTCCAGAGGATTTGTCGCGGTCGGAAGTGCGCTCAGCGCTCGAATGGCGGTCAGGTGCGGGGGCGTGTTGGGCGATGCCAGGCTTGTTTCACTCGCAAACGCTTTCTGCGCTGCGGTAACCCACAGCGCGGCACGGCATCCTTGCACGACGACGAACAGGGCAAGCAGGCCCATGGCGATGGTGTGGGGGTGCAGGGAATCCGGCAGGACTGAGCGTATTCTTTTTGCCAGATGGGGGTACAGCCGGTTCATTCCCACCATCGTCGCCATACCCGCTGTGAACGCTGTCCAAACGGGCACGTCGATGCTACGGCCCGCTATTTCCGCCATCACCCAGTCGCCGGCAAACAACCCGCCCAGGAGGAGTGTCGCCGACGTGATCACTGCGGTTGTCCACCGTGGATCGTCCGCACGCAGCTCATGGTTTCGTACGTCCGCCCAAAGCGAACGGCAAGCCCCGCCCGAACCGAGCGCGGCCAGGGCCCAAGCTAGAATCAGCAGGCTTCCGGGGATGGCCAGTCCTACGCGCCGTGTAAGTTCTCCCGCCGCGATGCCGGTGATCGCTATCCACCCGAGCGAGCGCATCATGGGTGATAGCCGACGGCCCGCAAAGACCAGGAAGGCCACCAGAATCGCTAACACGCTCAGGGGACCGAAGATATCTTCGATGCACCAGAGCGACAGGCGAGGCCAAGAGACTGTCAGTTCGATCGCATTACCACCCATGGCCTCTCTCTGTGCCCTAAGAGCGCTTCTTGAACGTTTTTCCGGTAGGGCGCACGAAAGGCTCGTGCTGTCATAACTCTGGAAGATATTCTATGGCATTCCCTGTTATGTCAATGCGAGAGGCAACACGGCCTCAACTCTGTCGTGTTGAAAAAGTGATTCAGTGCTGAGGGAACCGGTGCAGCCCAAGCGAGCGGGCATATTCATGGAGACCTTGAATACACCGCCGACTCACTCGACCCGTCAGATCCGGATCGCTACCGGATTCGCCTGCGGGCCGGTATTGGCCCATGATATTGACGACGGTCTCTGTCGATATTTCCGTCGCCAAGAATTCGAGAACTCGTTCGGCATTCGCAGTGTTATTCGGCATCACAAGATGTCGGACAAGAAGCCCAGCGCTCGCGATGCCATCCCGTCCGTAGCGCAAGTCTCCGACCTGAGTGTGCATGGTCCGCAACGCTCGAGCCGAGATTTCAGGGTAGTCGCGCGCACCGATGAAACGCTCCGCTTCGTCGGGCGTCGTGTACTTGATGTCTGGCATATAGATATCGACAAGACCTTCCAAGAGCGACAGAGTCTCTTCGCTATCGTAACCACCCGAGTTGTAAACAATTGGAAGGTGCAGACTTCGTTCAGCGGCCAGTGCAAGCCCTTCTAGCCACTGGGGCACTACATGCGTTGGCGACACCAGGTTGATGTTGTGGCAGCCCAGGCTCTGCAAGCGCAGCATACCTTCGGCCAGTGTTTCTGTGTCGATTTCTCGTCCATCCCGCTCGTGGCTTAGCTCCCAGTTTTGACAGAAGCGGCAACTCAGGTTGCATCCCGCGAAAAAGACCGTGCCAGAACCGCGACTCCCGGATAGGCAGTATTCCTCTCCAAAGTGTGGTGCGATTGAGGAGACGAGGGCGTGGCGCGTCGTTCCGCAGCTACCGATTTCGTTTTCGAGACGATTTATGCCGCACCGGCGTGGACAGATCGTGCAAGAGCGGATCTTTTCGCGTGCGATTTCCGCGCGATCCCATAGCTCACCTGAGGCGAGTCGTTCGCGGTAGTTGGGAGTACGTTTGTATTGATCGCGCATTCATTCACTGCCGTTCTCTCAGGGAAGCGCGTTTGGCCATAAATGTTGTAAGCCCCGGACGACTCGCCCGGGGCTTACCCACTCGGTTCAACCATAACAAATCCTACGGTGTATATTTACGGCTCGTTTTACTCGAGCCGGTTGGTTCACAGCTCCACCGTCAAACACTCTTCTAACACCGGCCCCTCGCGGTCCCGCGAGTGAAATCACCATGCTGACGTTCCATCCCGTTAGGAATGTTCGTCCTAGGCTCATGGTGTACGAAACTTACCGGTGTCTCAAAGACGGCCTGGCTGTGGTGCTGTGTCCTCCTGGGATCTATTGAGATTCTCTCCAAAGTTTTTGCCGAACGTATGCGTGAAGCACTTTCGGGTGAGTTCTTTTCCCTTCTAGCGATCCAGCGAAACTCCCGAGATTTTTTCTCTTCCCTTCTACTAAAGGGATACCTCGCAATTATGGTTTTGGCAAGCCTTTTTG
>CAYTDF010000430.1:0-4874 GCA_964436365.1 uncultured bacterium
TCCCGGTACTCATCTCAACGGCTGTAAAAAACTCCTTGTTGTACGCGAACGCTACTCCTTCCGCCGTCACGTCCCGCGTATGCGCCGGTAGTGTTTGTTTCTCGCGCCACGTCTCTCTCTCGGCATCCCAACGGCCCGTGATGCCCTCCGCGCCGACCCAGACCGCACCGTCGCCGCCCACCATGGAGCTGTCTTTCCCGAAATCATGGACCAGCCGGTCGGTGCGTGTGTCGAAAACGAGTATCCGGTTGTCGAAAATCACCGAGGCGTACAGGTACGGGCCATCGCGGTGCAGGCGGTACACGAACGAATTTTCCGCGTAGCGTTCGGGGAGGATATTCTTCTTTTCGCCCGTGGCGGGATCGAAATGGATCAGTCCCGCATGGCTACCGATTCCACAGTAGACCGTTCCATCCGGCCCGGGCGCGGTGGCGCAGACATACCGTTCCGGTGGATGCATCGCCCCGAAATCCACCAGCTTCTTCTCGTGCAGATCGTATCCCGCCAACCGTCCGCCGCCGTACGTTCCGCCAAGAACGTACCGTTCTCCGACGACCAATAAGTTGTACAACCAGATTTCGGAAGGGGCTGGTCGCCCGACTTCCTCCAAGGTCTTGCGCGTCAGGTGGTACCGGTACAACGTGGCGTCCGAGACCGTTCCGATATAGATCCAGCCGTCGGGGCCGGGGGTGACGCCGTAGGTGCCGAGTGTGTCCACGGGCACCGTGTCGACGAGGTTCTTCGCCGGGTCGAAAATCAGAACCGGCGCGTCGCCGCCCGCGCACCAAGTTCCGGTAATCAGCAGGGGACGGTTATCCTCGGGGTGCCGAGCCACGACACTCGACCAGAGCGTGTGCGCAACGACTGGCGTGCCAAGCGAAATCTCTTGCCGCAACGGCTCCTCTTCCGACGTAGCGATTCCCGTCGGCTGGACTCCCGCCGTTTCGCTCGCACCGCTACTTAGCAAGAGAGCCATCACCCCCAGGAGTCGTGACAGCGCTCTCGTGCGCAATCCCCATCTCTGTCCCATCCTCATGCGTTCACTCTCTACCTTGACGCTCGAAAGCGCGCATTTCCGTTTCGTTTCCCAAATCATTCTGTTGTTTCATCCAAGTTTCGAGCTTCAACCGAAGAGAATCCATGAGCGGTCTGTTCTTGGGATCGTCGGCCAGGTTGTGTATTTCGTAGGGATCGCTCTCGACGTCATAGAGTTCTTCAGCGGGGCGATGCTGATAACGCTTGACTCGTTCGGCCGCCCATGAATCCGTCTCGGCTTTCGCGACCCAAGTCTCCCAATACCGCTCGCGGTCCTTGCTCATCAGCACGTTCTGAAACGCCGTTTCGGAGTTGAGGTTGAGGATGTACCTGTGTGTCGCCGTACGTATCGAACGGATCGGATAACATTCCGAACCGTCGTTGATTCCCCGTGTCGTGTGCACGCCATACACGGCGTCGTTGTGCGCGTCGGTTTTACCCAGCAGAACCGGCAAGAACCCGCTCCCATCAATACTCGGGATAGGTTCACCGCCCGCCGCCTCGACCAGTGTGGGCAGGACATCTACATATTGCACCATGGCGCCCGTCTCATAGCAGGTCCACTTGCCGAAGGGGAACTGCGATCCCTGTTCGCTGGTGTAGATGAAGAGCGTCTCATCCTCCTTGCCCGCGTTGCGGACGAGTTCCATGCAACGGCCTACCTGTCGATCGAGGTGCGTGACTTCGGCGTAGTAACGTGTCAGCGCCTGGCGTGTTTCCGGTGTATCCACCCAACTCTCCGGCAGCGTGAGCTTCTCTGGATCGTAAACGCTCGCGTCGCCTTCGCTCCACGGGCAATGTGGGCTCTGCGAACAGACGACCAGACAGAAGGGTTCGTTCGGCTCACGGACGATGAACTCCCGCATCGCATCGAAATCCAACGCCTTGTTGCACACGCCTTCGAATGGAAACGACGCCGGAGGACCGAAGTGTCTCTTCCCGGCCAGCCCAACACGGTAGCCGAGCGCGTTCAGGTGATGCGGAAGGCTTTTCGTACCGGGATAGACTTTGCTGTGGTTGGGGTAGGCACCGTTACGAATCGGAAACAGTCCCGTGTAGAGCTGCTGGCGGGACGGCGCACACATGGCTGTCGCCGTGAAGGCCCTCGTGAAACGCATGCCTTCCCCAGCCAAACGATCCATGTTCGGCGTCTTCACTTCCCGGTTGCCATAGCATCCGATGTCGCGGTAGGTGTGATCGTCACCGAGCACCATCACGATGTTGGGGCGACGTTCGCCTTGGCTCCACAATGGCGACGCTACGGTGGTGAGGCACGCCGTCGATGCGGTGGCCTTGAGAAAATGTCTGCGGTCTATGGTTTCATTCATCGGTCGATTCCATGGCTCAAGGCGGCCGGGTGCTCAGCGAATTCCCGAAGAGATCTTCCCATCGGCCTTACCGTCTTCGGCATCGATGATGTCGACCAACTTTTCGATCTCTTGGCGCGTAACAACGCCCTTGCCGATCAAGAGACGTGTGACCGCGGCCACGTAGAGTTTGAGAGTCTCGTTCTCCTCTTGCAGATAGGCGATCTGCGCATCTTGGGCTTGGTCTGCCATGCCCTTGCCGCGCAGCTCTCGTTTAAGTGCCTGCATATCGTCTTCACAGTCGGCGATGTCCAGACGATTTCCAATGTCACCCAGCAGAAACGTTCGGCCCCAGCCCATGGTTCTCTCCTTCTCTTTGTGCGTTTTCGTGTCGTGAATCAGATCGACAGGTTCAGCTCGCCCGTAACCGCGCGTACATGAGTCGCGGCCTGTTTGTACTCATCGGCGTTAGGCAAGTGTTCGAGCATGAGCGGCACTTCGTCCGGCAGCCGGCTCAGTTCGGTAAGGAACGTCCTGTAGTCGAGTCCTCCCTCGCCTGGGCGGACTTCGTCGAGATGAACCGTCAGGCGTTCGTCGAGCAGGATATCCTTGGCGTGGCAGCTCCGAATGAACGGGCCGAGTTTTTCAAAGCACTCGCGTATCAGCGCACCGTTGCTGTAGTAACGTTGGGGGCTACAGACCAGATTCACCGGATCCAGATGCGCGGCGCAACTCTTGCGGTCGATCGCCTGCATCAGCTGGAGGTACGAATCCGGGGAATCCGGGTACATCCAGGGCATTGTCTCCAACGTGTAGTAGGAGCGCGTCGGTTTGACCGCATCGATGATTTCACGTGTTGCTTCCACGATCAGATCGAACGTCTCTGCGGTCAGGTTCTTCGCGTCGTGTCCGTCCCATTTCTCGCCCTGTGAGCCGCTGATGTTGACGCAGCATCGCGCTCCGATTCGGTCGGCGAGCGCGAGGCGATCCTGGCAGAGCTTCATCGCTTTTCTGCGTGTCTCGTCGTCCGGGCTGATCGGGTTGCTCCACGCGCCGACTTCAGCGATAACGATATCGTTCTCTTTTGCCGCGTTGGCGTACGCTTGGACTTCGTCGTCCGGCGCTTCGGTGCCGATCGGGCAATAGGCCGCACGGTATCCTAGTTTTCGTACGTTCTGCGCCCACTCATCCGGTGATGTGTGCTTTTCGAATACCGGTCCACCCAATCGAATCATCGTCTTTTTCCTTCCGGCCGCGTAAAGCGTCCCTGCGCTGCAGGCACCGAACGTAACGGTCCCGGCTGTCATCGCGAAACGCCGCCTTGAGATTATCCTCTGGTTCTTCATCGTCTTAACCTCCAAAAGGCTTACGGTTCGACGCTCATTTTACGTCTTTCACACAGCGGAAGCCGACACGGTAGTGTCCCGTCGTGTTCGGCGGCAGGTAATAGCGGTGTGTTGTGCGCATCATGGCTATATCGTTGAAACTCCCGCCGCCACGCAGGACTTTGTGTTTTTCCCCATAGACTTCGCAGGGTACGCGGTTCCCGGCGTAGGGTTTGTACCAGTCGGCGGTCCATTCCCAGACGCCTCCGGCCATGTCGATACAACCGTACGGGCTCTCGGGTCGTGCCGCCGAGCCGCCGCGCGCGTAGGTCTCATCCCAGTTGTAGAAGGATGGATTGTGGGTTTCGCCCCAAGGAAAGGTACGGCCATCCGTGCCCCGAGCGGCCTTTTCCCATTCCATCTCCGTGGGCAGACGTTTGCCCGTACCGCGCGCGTACGCGTCGGCCTGATTCCAGGTCACAACCGCCGGAAAATCGTCCCGCCCGTCGGGAAACCGGAACGTGGGATCGTGTTTCTTGAAATCGGCGTTGCTGACTTCGTATCGATCGACAAGGAACGCGCCGGTCACGGCGGTGTGACGGGGCGACTCATCCGCGTCTCCATACTCACTCCCCATGATGAACGGGCCTGCGGGCACATAGAGCATACCTTCCGGCGGCTCCGGCGTTTGCGTGACCGGCGCTGCGGCGCAGAGAACGAGGAGAGCCGGAATTGCGATTAGATGTTGATGACGAGTCATATCTCTATCCTCCTTCTACCACGCCGCATCGATGAAGCCGTGATGTCGGCCGAACCAATAATTGCGGATCGCATCGACGCTGATTTCCTCTTCTTCCGCTTCCACGGTCTTGGGGCCGTCGTCGGTCGGGATCGTGAATGACCTCTTGCGCCGGTGCCCCGGCCACATCTTCTTAATAGCGTCGACAACCCGGTCGTCCAGGACCTCTTCGCCGGTCAGCAGTTGGTGGAGCATGAAATAGAAGGGTACGGCTGGGTATCCGAAATCCATCTGTTTCCAAACGAAGAGATGGCGATTGAGCGACATGCGGTACTTTTGACGGAGTGTGGCGTCATCTTCGAACCGCATCAGCATGTAGTAGGATTTGGCCGCGAGGTTGTCGTCCCACGGAACGGTCCACTCCTTCGGTGCGATCACCTTCGCCAGAATGGCTTGGTCGTCGTAGTG
>CAYTDF010000431.1:0-4869 GCA_964436365.1 uncultured bacterium
CAAAGAGCCCATAAAAGCAACAGGACTGGTGAGGACTTTGAGCGGCCACTGCTCACTATTCCGACCCTTTGGCAAATCACCGCCGCAGTTCCCCACGATAGGGTAGAAGTTGTAGTCGAGCCGATAGGATTCAAGCGCAACACTGAGCGCCTGTGTATCGGCTTCAACCCGCGCGATCATTGCACGAAGCCGCGCGTTTAGATAATTGGGCACGGCAATCGCAGCCAGAATTCCGATGATCGCAACGACAATGAGTAGTTCGATGAGGGTGAATGCACGAGCGCGACATTTCATAACTAGATGCTCCCACTGTCATGACAAAGATTGCAAGACCTTCAAATACTCTATCACGACAAGCAGAGACAAGCCAATTGCCCGGGATTCCCTACAGGAGCTAATAGCGGGAGCGGTCTACGCCGCTATCGGGGATCGCGCCGGGCATGTCCATACGCGGGGTCTTCTGCAAGGCGATCAACTCCGGCTCGAAGGTTCTGAGGATGGCTTGGTAATCCGGGTCGTCCTTAGACCCAAAGATCGCTTTTCCGCAGGTCTCACGTCCGCCCGCATCCTTCGCCAACGGGGCCATGAGGAAATCGTTGAACTCGGGCTCGGTGACGCGCGTCCAAACGCGTCGCGGAACACCGTCTTCATGGCAACTGCCACAACGCCGCTCGGCAACGTCCTTCAATGTGTCATCCAAAGCGAGGGGGTAGATCTTGCGGCAACCGACACGGTCGGGGTAGGCGGTTTCAGGCGTTCCATAGTACGGCACATTAAGATCGATCCAGGCCAGAATCCGCCTTCGGCCAGTCTCATCCATCAGCAGGCGCGGTTTGCCATCGGGGCCGGGATGCCCGGAGAGGACGATCTCCGCCAGTTTGCTTTGCGGCGTGCCCCAAGTTTTTGGCGCGACTTCCAAAATGTTCTGTTCCTGCCCGTTGTACGTAGGAATCCAGTTTACATATTGCGTTCCCCGCGGGCCTTGGTTTTCGCGGGCCAAGACATCGTAGGAGACATTGAAGAAATCAGTCTTGCCGCCGGTCAGGTCAATGGCATTCGGTGGATTCACCGAATTGTGACAGTGGACACAATGCTTATCCAACACCGGCTGCACAACGGCAGCGTAGTCAAACCCATCGGTTCCCCATTCCGGCGGTGTGAGCGCCCTCGGGGGCCGTGACATCGCTACGCTCTGCGCGGCGGGCCGAGAGGTTTGGAGCCTGTCCTCGTGACACCCGATACAACCCTGCACTTCGCCGGGCATGAAATGAGTGAAGCTGCGCATGCGCTGCAAGGCACGGCCCTTCTCATCCAAAACCATGAAGTACAAGGGCACACCTGCCGGTACCTGGAAGCAAGCGGAACCGTCGTCCTCGATGGGAACATGCCCCAACACTTTCTTTCCGGCGTAGGTCGCGCCGCAGGAGATTACCGGGAACTGGAATCCGAAAGCGCGCTTGCTGGGATCGATGCGCACAGTCTTCTTCATTTCATGGATCACGCGGAGTTCTTTGATCTCTCCGCGCTTGACGTGCGGAGTGAGCCCATTGTAAACATCCTGTACGAATACGGTGGCGTAGCCAGCGGTCGACTCGGATTGGGCCACAGGCAGAGAGGATTGAAGCACCGGAGAGATCGGCCGGGAACGAACGGGTTGGGCACTGTAGTACCAGAGCCCGTCATCGGATTCGGCGACGAGCGCCCGATTCGCACCCGCGAAGTCGCGAACCATCACTTTTCCGAAATTGGTGACCAGGTAGCGCTTGGCGTCGAGCGGATAGGGAGTTCCATAAGGCTGGGTAACCGACGTGCCGCTGACGCCCATATCCATGTTGCCATTGCCCTTGTCGACCGGTCCAAAGTAGACATCGGGGGTGAGGTTACGAATCGCCTCCTGAGCGTTCACACCCCGGGCGCGGTCGATCAGCCCGGTTCCGCCACGCGTGGGCCCGTTGTGTCCGGTCATGGTGCAGATCACCTTATCGGTACCGGGCACGGCGCGTCCCTCCATGAAGGTCCCCGGGGTGAGCACGCGATTGCCGAAATAGACGGCGAGGCCGGTTCCATCGGGATTGATGGACCACATACTCTGAATCGGGATGGCAGGTCTGTCGACATACTCCCAGCGCGAGTAAAGAATGCGGCCATCCGGGAGCACGGAAGGTGTGAAATCGTTGATAATGTTCGCGGAAAGCCGCCGCACGTTTCCACCCTCGTCATCCATACGGTGCAATACGCCGACGGGCGCGTGCCAACAGTAGGCAAAACGGGATTCGCGGCTGGAGATGAAAGCGATGCCACCGTCGGGCAACCAGCAGCCGTTGTAATCGTGCCACGGGCCATCGGTGATCTGGGTCAGGTTGGAACCGTCAAGGTCGACGGTAAAGAGATGATAACCGGTGTCTTCCTTCTTGCGCCAACTGAATAGAATCTTCTTCCCATCGTAGGAGAGTTCGCAGTCGAGCATCTGGCCTTCGCCCGCGTCGACGAGTTCTTGGGGCGGGGCGTCCGGGTCGTGGGGGTCGAGAAGGAAGAGTCCACCTCCGGCTCGAAACCCTTCGTAATGATAGGTGTAAACGTGGGACGCATTGATCTCGTGGCGTTTGACCAGCACGAGCCGGTCTACATCGAAGAGAAGCACGCTTCGAGCGAGGCTCTCGAACTCGGCCGCCAACGGAGCGGTATCGTGCGCGGCGTGGAAATCGTCCGTTTGCACGGCCGCCAAGAGGTTCCGTCGTTTGACCTCGAGCGCGCTCAAGCGTTGCCGGTGTTCTTGGCTACGGGTGTACGCCGCGCTGTGGGTCTGAGAGAAATTCCCGATCGTGTCGCGAAGCGCGGAACTGTCGAACGATTCGAGACGCTCGATCTCGGCGGCGAGTCTTTCGAGGTCACGGAGTTTCTCCTCCGGCGTAGCGGTGGAGTGGACCGCGATTTCGGAAGCCCCCGGATTGCTGCCACCGTACGAACCCGTGAATTTCAGTTTGATCTTTTTGACGGTGTTGGGCTGAAATCGTATCCGTTGGGGACCGTGCTTCTTCTCGAACCGGCCTTGCGTAACAGGTTTATCCGCGTCATCGAGATAGAGTTCGTACTCTTTCCAGCAGTCGCCCATCCCGTAGGCGGTGCGGCCATAGTAGACGATCTCGGCGGCGGTGACCGGACGTTTCCATTCGAAAACGAAATCGCTGGCCTGCTTGTGGGTCGCACCGTCCACGGCCCACGCTTTCTTCGTATCCGCATGGCCGCCCTTGTCCGGGATTTCACCATCCACGGCAAACTCGGCCCCATAGCTTTGACTCAGCTCGGATCCAGCCGAAACCTCCGCCTGCAAGGCGAGGTTATCGCGCGCCAGCAACGCGGCGCGCTCACGCTGCAAGGCGCGGGTGACGACGTTCTCCGCTGTAGCGGAACCACTGACGCCGATCCACAGGGTAAACATGCAGGCGGCTAGCCGCCGGGCCGGTCGAAACGACCGTCTCAAACTCCGATACGATTCGCGTAGACGCGTTTTCATGGCGATCAGTCCTCACTTCTCGGCACGTCGAACGACTCCGAAAGATCGGGAAGGTTGCCTACGCGCGGAGATATCACGGAGCGTAGACGATAATGTCCCCGGCAGTCTTTAAGCCATTACTCATGTCGTATTGGAACATATCATACGCCCCCCCCGCGTTGTAACCTTCTCTTTGATCGGGGCCGACACTCCAAAGGAAGTACTTCGTGCCGGATTGGAAGAGTTCGCTGAAATAGGGCATGGACGTGTTTCCACAGTACCCGGGCTCTTCGTCACAGTTCTGATAGGTGTAGAAACCGCCGTGGAGTTGCCAGGAAAAGTCGCTCTTGTCGTGCTTCTTGACGAAAGGATCGGGAGGAACGCTGGCCATATACGCGATGGGCGTGGTCAGCGGAGAGAGCTCGTTGGCGTAGTTGAATGCGCTGCCCTTGCGGAGATACGAGTTGTTGTCCAGACGATACATCTCCAACGCCATCTTGAGCGCGCGAAGATCGGCGTCGGCGCGGGCCACCTTGGCCCGTGTCTGTGCGTTCAGGAAATTCGGTACAGCGATCGCCGCCAGGATACCGATGATGGCGACGACAATCAGCAGTTCAATGAGCGTGAAGCCACGCCCCGTGTTTTGCATCCATTTCATGCAACTGACTCCGGGAAATCGTGGTGCGGCGGGCAACACCATACGTGCAAGGCCGCACCTGTTTTTTTAGGAACGCTCCATGGAAGAACGTATTTCTATTTACATTACTTTAACCTCAATCCGCCTGCCCGTCAATGACGCAATGTGCCCGACAGGCAATTCGGTGCATCAGCGGATTCGGTGGGTCGACGCCCCACGCAGCGGGTCGAAACCAATGCCAAAGAAGATGCTTGCCTTGTCCGGTTGACATGAGACGCGGCAGATGCCCACTCGAAGAGACGTTCTGTATACTCCGGTTGCATCGAGAGATTCGATGTATCAGAATGCAGAGGGAGAGAGCCATGCAACGACGCAATTTCTTGAAGGGGATTCAGGCCGGAGTTCCGGTAGCGTTGACCGCCGGAGCCGGAGCGAGCGCAATGTCGGCTTGGCCCCAATCGATGCCGCTCGTGGCGACAACCACCCGGCAGGAGAGCAACCTTCCGAAAGAGATGGCCTGCGATCTGCTGATCGTCGGGGGCGGTTTTGGAGCGTGCGCGGCGGCTTTGGCGGCACTGCGAAACGGCTGCCGAGTGGTCATGACCGAAGAGACGAACTGGATCGGCGGCCAAGTGACGCAACAGGCTGTGCCCATGGACGAGAGTCCGTGGATCGAGCATTACGGTGCGAATCGTTCGTACCGTGAGTTTCGAAACGCGATCCGCGAGTACTACCGGCG
>CAYTDF010000432.1:0-761 GCA_964436365.1 uncultured bacterium
AAGTGCCGCACTTTTGGGCCGCCACCCGCTGCACTTTTACCCCGCCGTACACACTTTCGTGTTTTGCGTCGCGCTCGTGTTTTCGCTGATCCGGTTCGCGGATGCGGTGGAACATGCGAAGGTCATCTATCACCGCCCAGCCAAAGCCGCGATTGCGAATACCGTCCGGGCTGTGAGAAATGCCCATCCATTCGGAGAGGTTTACCTACAGACCGAACCGGACGCCTACTTGGATACGTACGTGGCCTTGTTGCTTTCCCGCGAACACGGCTACGAAGTTCACCTCACATCGAGTGCCCCCAGTGGGTGCTATCCATTGCCGATTGCCGCGTTACAAATGGAGCAGAGCCCGCCGGGTGTCGGACCGGTGAGAGTCTGGATTCCCATACGAGAGAACGAATCTGAGAGTGACGGGTGATTCTTCACAGCGTTACGAGGAACTCGACTCGAGTGAGGGTGACGGTACGTGCGAGGTCACCCAAACCTCCGAGATCGTCCATGCGTTCCCGCGTTGTTCTTCGTCCAATACGACGCGAAGCTTGCGAGCCGGGTGCACGTCCAAGGAGCGCCAAACAGAGGCGTTGGCCAGAGCGTGCAGACTGAACCGGCCCACACTCTCCCACCGTTCACCATCCAGAGAAACATCGAACCGCGGGCCCGGCGATGCGCCTCGTCGATCCGCGCCATGATAGAGAACGAGTTTCTCCACATTGCGTATTCCACCCAAGTCGAGCTCAACAAAGTCACCTGGTTGCGCGGGA
>CAYTDF010000432.1:771-1028 GCA_964436365.1 uncultured bacterium
GGACCCTTTGTCGCCCATGAGCCCATGGAAGAAAAGCGCGGCCCAATCTCCCCGTCAAGCAGTCGCTCGGTGCGGAGATTAGAGGACGCGGTCACGGTGTACAGAGATTTGGCTTCCGCACCCGCTCCCGGGCGTGGCTCAAACAGTGTATACATTCCGATATCGTACCGGCGGTAGTCTAGGACGTGCTCACCAAAAAGCGCGGCGATGTGCGAAAACGATGTCAACACACGATCGCGATCCTCATATCGAGTCAC
>CAYTDF010000432.1:1038-4854 GCA_964436365.1 uncultured bacterium
GGTGAGTGAGATAGGCGATTCGGGGTGCTCGGTGTAGGCGTTTGGCGAGGTGCTTGTGTCTGCGTGACAGATTATCGATGTGCCCGACCTCTCCCTGGCTCTCAAAAGTGATTCGTTCGCCGAGCCAATCACGGCCTCCGTAGGGCGCAATGTCCATCCCCTGATCGCAGACGACGGCTTGAATGTTGCGGTCGGCCAGCACTCGCAACAGCTCGCGATGGTCGTTCTCAAGCAGCAAACCCTGCTGCAGAAGACTCGTGGGATGGTGCATGAACGGAGCGGTGGTGAGTGATCCGACACTGTGGACGGCGAATACGATGAGGCAGGATAGCCACGCGGCGACAGGTATCCTGCTACCAATCCACGCGACGCCCTCGTAAAGGATGAGCGCGAGGAACGGGTAGAGGGCCATGCAGTACCAAGGCCAAACTCCGAATTGAGTGAACAGGACGGTCATGACGCACGTGATGAAGAGCAAGCCAAGAAGGAACGTCGCGTCAATCGCGCCGCAGTCGAGAAACCTGCGAATCCCCGTGTAGAGTTTTGGCGTGATTCTCCATGCGCCAATCCAAAACAGGACGGAAAGGAACGCAGTCATGGCCTGCGGGAGATGTCGAAAATAGGGGCTGTGAACCGGTCGCACGCCAAGCAGTACCGGTACGGATTCATAGATGAACTGCCCCCAGGTTGTGCTCTCGAACGGCGCGCCTGGAGCGCTCGGAGGCCGCCCGTGCAACAGAAACCGTGAGGCGAGCCCGCCGGTCGAAACGTCGTACAGAATCATCGGCAAAAGACCGATCGCGATGCCGAGAAGCAAGAGCGGTCCGCGGCACGTTCGCAGTTCGTTGATATTCGTCCGGAGTAGGATGATGACGACGGTCACCAGGAAAGGCGCGACGAGCGGCAGTGTGTAGAGGCCAACCCCCATAAGGAGACCCAGGACTCCCCACCGCCACGGCCGCGTAGCGGGCCGACCTGCAATCTGGAGGGCCAGAAGCAACGCGCATGCGCCGAGTGCCCACGTGGAGTTGTACCCAAACCAAGCCTTTGTGGATAGCCAGGAGAGATGCTGTGGTGTGATTGCAAGATACAGGCCTAAGAACAGGCATGCACCCCGAGGCACACGCCGCATGGCGAAGCGCAAGATAAGCGCCATGCCGAAAAGATAGCCGATGGCGGCGTGCCATTTCAGAACGTGGGCCGACGCGCCGAAGAGATGAAAGAGACTGGCGAGTGTTCCGGCTTCCAGGGTGCCTTGATAGTCCTGACCGTAGTGAAAGAGGGGAGGGAATTCCCCTTCGAGTACTCGTTGAGCCATGATCCCGAACGCTGCCTCATCAGCATCGAGTACGCCTCCGGAACGATGAATGATCCATGCGCGGAATCCGGCGGCGACAACCAGAGTGAGTGCAAGCATCAGGCCAGTCGAAGGAACGCTCTGGCCGATCGCCGCGGGGGTGGGCAAGCGGCGAGAAGCGGGGAGTGCTTGCAGCGCAATGAGCAGTGCGAAGACGACGGCCAGCCAGAGGAACTTCCGTAGAACGAGCAGGCGTCCCGCTGCATCTGTCAGGGTCGGTGAGAAGTGGAATCGCCAATCGGCGACGCGGGCCGTCACCGGACTGGCAAGGCGCAGGCCCACGGCGGGGATGGGACCTTCAAACCGAGCCTGCAGGTGGAGACGGTGCCTTCCGGGCCGATCCCGGAGCGACAGGTATCGAATACGTACGTTCGAACCGTCGTGAATGGAGACAGGCTCGTCACTGTCGAGCGAAAGCTGCACCTCTCCATGGCTCGCGTAGAGCTGTAACTGCGTTGCTCCCGCCTCGGGTACGGTTATCCAACCGCTCTGTTCGAGATGGCGTGGCGATTCGAAGACGCCGCTGTCCAGCCAGGTCGAGGGGTCGATTCCGGGCTGGGTTATGCGTTCGAGCAGCGGTTGGCCATTCTCGGCGATGAGGCGTGTGTTTAGACCTGGAGCGGGAAGATTCTTGAGAGTTGTTGCCGACACAAAGAGTAGAACTGTTGCAGCACAGAAGCGTATTCGATTGGAGCGCCACGGTTTTGCAGGCGTTGAACTGCCATTGAATCCCTGGCATTCGAGAAGAACTTGAGCGCGTTGCAGTGTGACGATTCCCAAGGCAACCGTTGCCGCAAGGGCCGCGCTTTCGAGAGCACCGCGACTGACGATCCAGAGCCAGGCCGCCGCCGCCAGCAGACACACGCTGACAGTAAAACAGGAGACAGGAGTCCGCAACGCGGAAGGAAGCGACTGGCTGAACGCATGCAGTAGACGATTCATCTTGAACCGCAGTATAATGCGCGTCTGTCTTCGCGCCAAGCAGCTGGCGTAAGGGAAGTTTGTGGGCGTAGATCATTGTCTCTTCCAAGCGCCGTGTCCGATTGAGAAACGTCGAGCGCCACCCGGAGAGAATCCTGGAAAGACGCTCTAGGACATTCCAGCCGGTGACCGGCGTGCCTTCGCCTTCCGTGTGTGATAGGCTACGAAACGAGCGCAATCTGCCGCAACTGTCCGTTCCTGCAACTTCGGAGCGGCGGCTTAAGCACAGATATCTATAAATACCCTCTGGAGAGGATTCACGCCATGAAAGTTATCCATTGTCTGCTTGGAGCGCTGTTGGTGACTGTGATGAGCGTCGCCGCGCAAGAGGACGCGCCTTACGATCGTGAAGCGAATGTGGTCTACGCCAATGCGCACGGTGTGGGACTGGTCATGGATGTGTATCGTCCGAAAGAGGGGGCGAACGGCCACGCCATCGTCGATGTGCTGAGCGGAGCGTGGTATTCCGGTCCCGCGCAAGTCCGAGATCATACGCGCGCTCAACTGTTTCATGTCTTCTGTTCGCGGGGCTATACGGTGTTCATGATCCGGCCGGGCTCGCAGACGAAATTCGTGGTTGAGGAGATGGTCCAGAATCTGAAGACGGGCATTCGCTATGTGAAAGAGCACGCGGAAGAGTACGGTATCGATCCGGAACGTATGGGGATCACCGGCGCGTCCGCCGGAGGACATCTGACGTTGCTGACTCTGGTGACCGCAGTGAACGCCGACGCGAGCGCCGAAGGTTCCATCGACGCCTTTGGGAGCGACTTTAAGGCAGCCGCTGTGTTCTTCCCCGTGACAGATTTTCTGGATTGGGGTGGGGACGTACGTGTACCGGAAGCCCTGATCTTCTCAACGGCATCGCAAGAGCGTTCTCAAGAAGAGACCCGAGAAGCAGCCGCGAAGATATCTCCCTACCGTCAGGTGAAGAAGGCATTGCCGCCGACCTTGATCATTCACGGTGACGCCGACCCGGCGGTTCCGCTGAAACAATCGCAGAAGATGATCGAGGCGTTGGAGAAGGCGGGGGGGACCACGAAGCTCATCGTCAAAGAGGGTGGAGGGCATCCCTGGCCCACCATCCATGAAGAAGTGAGCCTTTTTGCCGATTGGTACGACACGTATCTGTTGAAGAAGTAGCGGATCGCTCGTAATCATTTTCGGTACCGGATCGTTGTAGCCAGTGTGTAACACTCCCATCCGATGGAGGCGCAACCGATGCAAGTGAACAGTTGGAGCAGAAAGAGAGCACGTCGTTTGGTCGCGGTGTCGACGGTCGTTTGGATCGCGATCCTTGCCACCCCCGGCGCGTATAGCGCGGAAGAGTATCGCGATGGCCGACCGGCAGCCACGCTGCGATTCGGCGCTGTGGACCAAGGCGTCGTGCTTCGCCATGGAAACGGTCCCGAGCAGTGCGATCTGTATGGTGCGCGCGATGTCTGGGCATTTGAATCGAACGGTTCCTACTTTATGCA
>CAYTDF010000433.1:0-1828 GCA_964436365.1 uncultured bacterium
GCTCGGGATCGAGAACGTTGGCACGACCGTTGCCGGAAGGCTCAACGGACGCACAGTCTTTGTTACCCAGGGCTATTTGCAGCGCGGGGATGAACGCTTCGTCTCTTTGGAATGTATTGATACGGAAGGTAAGTGCGTGTGGCGGTTCGTCGACAGCGAACCCGGCAACGTGCATGGCGAGCACATTCAGTGGCTGGATCTTCCCGAGTTGAAAGAGCCCGCCATTCTCTGGAGTTTCTTCCCACCCGCGCAAGGCGGCGAGGGCTATGGGAACCGAGGTGGGATTTTTCGCGCTACGGATGGCACGAAGATCCGTGGTTTTCCTGAAGGAAGTAACAATGCCTCGTTCCCGGCCGACCTCGACGGTGACGGCAAGAACGAACTGATCTACTGCGGGCAGCGTTTTGTTACTCGTTACGAATTCGATGGCTCGTTGACATGGAGCGTCAGTGATCGCGTCCTTTTTTGTTGGGGGTATCCCACGGTTGTCGACGTTTTGGGCAACGGCGCCACCGCCGTTGTCTGGGGAAGTGAATATAACCTGCCCGGTGGAAAAACGTCGTCGATGGTGGCTGTCGACGCGGCTGGAAACGTCCTCTGGCGATACGACGGTATCGACGAAGACCTGGGTTCGACACCGCTGTTTCTCGGCGATACGGATGGCGATGGAACTGATGAATTAGTCAAGAACGGATTGGACCTTTGCGGACTGAATGGGCTGGCGCAGAACCATCTGTATATTTTCAGCGTAGTCGGTGAACTCTTGAGAAAAGTGCCTTCGCGGATGTATTCAACGGGATTGGCGGACCTGGATAGGGACGGCCACCTGGAAGCTTTCGGGGTCGTTTCTCACCGTGACGGTGGGACAGAGGCGCGGAAAGTCAAGCAACTGCGTTGCGTCGACCTCGCCACCGGTGAGTTGGAATGGGCTGTTCCGGTAGACCGGGTCGGGCTCCCCGCCGCGAATGCGCTGGCCGTCGATTTGACTGGTAATGGGCGATGTGAAGCCATTATTGCCGATGGGAATCCGGTGTTTTATGGCCACCAACCCGGTGGCGATTGGGGAGTGGTCTACGTTGTGAGCGCCGAGGGGGTCCTATTGCAAACGGTTGCACTTCCGAGCTGGGCGCGGCGAATGGTTGCATGCGATATCGACGACGATGGCAAGACCGAACTCGTGGTTCAGGTCGATGGGCGTCCCGCTTCGTTGTTTGTCATGGAGACAGACGCTCCGGCTACCGCACGGGATTGGCCTCTGCCGTTTGGCGGCATTCGCCATTGGGGCAGGGAGCACCTCACACCCGAATGAGGAACCGGCCGTTTAGCGTTTGGGTACAATAAACAGAGGGATGTCTTTTGGCTTGGGGCTGCGTGTGGGGATGTTCTTACGCTCGCCTATCGACGGTTCCGGTGCGCCCGCGATCTCGGGGAGCAACTGCCGGAACTCATCGACACGATTGAACGCCATCGCGATCTGTTCCACTCGTTCCTCCTCGATTCGAGAGGGAAACTGGATCCGTCCGCGCCGGGGGATGACGGTTTTGTGGCCCTCGAGAACGGCCGCCGTCTTGGGCATCCCCTCCTCGCGTTTTTCCGCCAGAACCTGTCCTCGCACGACATCGATGTCGGTCTTGGCGGGAGCGACCTTCACCGCGAAGCGAGTACCGATGACCCGTACCGTTGCGTGGGGGGTCTTGACCGAAAAGCCTTCGCCTGTCTGTAGCACATCGCACCAGATCTCGCCGCGCGCGATCCGGATCGCGCGCGGCGAGGTGCTGATACGAATAGATATGAAAAATCGTATTGGGCAAAGCCCAGAGTGTGGAAA
>CAYTDF010000433.1:1838-4834 GCA_964436365.1 uncultured bacterium
GCGCGATCCGGATCGCGCGGTCGTCGCCGAGGTGCTGATACGAATCGATATGAAAACTCGTATGGGGCAAAGCCAAGATGTGTGAAAAGTCCGGCAGCCGGTACATCACGGGGGCGTCGCTGTCGTTGGCGATCATATTTCCCATGGGCAGCGTAAACGCTCTCTTCCCGACTTCGACAATCTGGATGCCATAGTTTTCGTCGCTCACGTTCAACAAGAAGGAGCCGCCTCCGACCAGCAGGAGCAAGAGCAGGGAGACCGCGACGGCGGCATGGCGGCGGATCCCGGCCCACCAGTCGGCCGGCCGCCACGTGTTTTCCCACGCGATGAGCCATCTTTGCTCGAACGGGAGCGGTTTCATGCCGGGCAGGTTCGCGGTCACGCTGTGGGTGAAGTCGGCCGGGAGTGAATGGGCGCGTTGTTTCAGTCGAAGGTCGAATCCCAGTTCCGTCTCGATCCTTCGCTGCTCGCCCATGAACCGTTGGCAATGGACACAGCGCTGCAGATGCAGCTCGACACGAGCCCGGCCTTCCGGCGGAAGTTCGTTGTCGAGATAGAGTAGGATGTCTTCTTCCCACTCACTAAAACAAGGCTCAGACCACATTGCCAATCGACCTCAAATTCTTCAACAAGTCATTCCAAAACGTCTCCCGGATCGCTGTCCGGTAGGCTGCCCCCGGGCGTCTGTCCGGCATAATCGTTGTCGTGCGCGGCGGGCCTAGCGCTCGCGCGCCTGACCTGCATGCACTCGTTCTCGCAAAAGGCGGCGGGCCTCGAAAAGCCGCGACTTCACTGTGGCTTCCGGGAGGTCCATCATTTCCGCAATCTCGCGATAAGAAGAGCCTGACAAATACTTCAGCCGCAACAAGGTTTGGTACTTGTCTGGCAGCCGGTCGAGACTCGCATGGAGCAGTGTTAAGAGCTCTTCGCGGGTTTCTCCCACGGACTCCGCCGCCTCGAAACTTGGGTGCGGTTTTTCAAATGGCACATCCTCCAGCGTCTCCAGGGGCACAGGCTCGCCGAAGAGTCTCCGCTTTCGCAACCAGACGCGGCAGAGATTCCTCGCCGTCGCAAAAAGCCAAGCCCTGAACTTCTCCGCGTCCTTCAACTCGGGGAGCCGACGGTACGCGGCATAGAATGTCTCCTGGGTGACGTCCTGCGCTTCGGCAGGGTCCCCAAGCCAGCTGATCGCGAGGATGTACACACGTTGCTCATACCGCCCCACCAAAGGCCGGAAGGCATCGCGGTCTCCTCGAACTACTTGTCGCACAAGATCGGCGTCGCGCGCCTCACTCATACTCATCTCTCCCTCATGCTAGAGTCTTCTCCCACACATCTTTCCATCGGCGCACCGCGCCTGGAAGGAGCGCCGCCTGCTGTGGTAACCATCTGGGAACCGGGGCGGCCATGCGGAAACCGGTCTCGGGAGGAGTGTATCACGTGGAGGGGGCTGTTATCAAAGGATTGACGCTGGATCTTTACGGAACGCTCGTGAATCAGAACCTCGGATTGGACGGATTTGCAGAGACTCTGGCCGCCCAAGGCATCGAGCGTGAGGCCACGGTGCGGTTCGAAGAGAACGTTCACTGGGCGCTCGACGCGTTCCGGGACTTCTTTCGGGACTTCATGGAGGAAGATTTGGCCCTTCGGAAGGGCTTTCCCCGCATCGAGGACCTGTTCCGTGATGTTTACGATCTCCTGGCTCCGCGCCTGGAGGTGGAGTTTGACAGCGCCCGGGCCGCGCGCGATACCGTGACCGCGTTGGGGCAGATGGAGGTGTTGCCGGGGACGGTCGAGTTCCTGGAGTGGGCCGATCGCCGCTATCCGATCTGTCTGGTGACGGATGGCGACGAGGGGATGGTCTACTCGGTTCTGCGGCGGAACGGGCTTTTCCGCTGGCCGGTGGTCGTGTCGGAAGCCTTTCGAGGATACAAATGCAGTCTGAACAGCCCTCTGTTTCCGGAAGCGCTACGTATCTTGGGGACGACCGCTGAGGAGACCCTGCACGTCGGAGACCAATTCTCCGATATCTTCGGGGCGAAGCGCGCCGGGCTTCCGGTCGCTCATTTGGATGCGAAGGGCGGCAAGCCGCAGGAGGAAGAACCGGATTTGCGTGTCGAGAGTCTCGCCGAGCTGCGCCGGATTCTCGAACGAGGTTTTGACTCTTGACCCTTCCCGAACCGACCGGATCTGCGGCCCCTGTCTTTTTCGATGTCGGCGACACGTTGATCTTTGCCCGCCGGACGCTTCACGAGCAGGTCGTTCGGATCTGCCGCGAGGCCGGGCGCGATGTCGACAAGATTTTTCTGCGCCACACGGCTGCGGAGTTTGCGCGGAGCGTTCCGCGCGCCACGTCTGTGGACCCAAAGGCCTACGAAGCCTGGTGGAGACAGATGTATCGACATCTGCTGAAGGCTTCCGACTATCCCGGTGAACTGGCCGAAGCGGAAGACGAACTGTGGGCCGCCTGGCGAAACGGCACCGGTGTACGGCTTTTCCCGGACACGCGTCAGGCATTGGATCGGCTACGCGCGGCGGGAGTGCGTATGGGGGTGGTCAGTAACTGGGACGACAGTTTCGAGACGATTCTCAAGCGTCTAGAGATTGCTGACTATTTTGAGGTATGCGTCGCTTCTTATCAGCTGGGTGTGGAGAAACCCGATCCGCGTCTTTTTGAGGCCGCGTTGGATGCGATGGGAACGGTTTCCGGGACGCCGTGGTATGTGGGAGACCGGATTGAAAAAGACGTTGAAGGTGCACAGGCGGTGGGCTGGCGACCGATCTTGGTCGACTATTTCGATCATCACACAGATGTGCAGGAGAACGGCTATCCGATTGTGACCGGTCTCAATGCGGCTGTGGATATCATTCTTGGCGGACCTGTGCAGATGTAGTTTGCTCGGTGTCTACCCGTAGAGAGCGATAAACTCTCCGACTCAAGAGCATCTTCAAGATTACATAGTTGATCTCCTCCCTCAGGATACGATGGTGGGGGG
>CAYTDF010000434.1:0-4827 GCA_964436365.1 uncultured bacterium
TCTGACCGATGCGACTCGGCCCAGCGAAACGCCTCCTTCCAAGGGTCGTGACGGCTTCCCAACAGGACCCGCTGTCCTGTCGCCGAGGTGGCCAGGACCGTGGGTTTGTCGACGCGGGTGGGGGAAACTTCGTATCGGTCGGAAGGAACTGTGATCTCGGAAAGGCGTTGCGCCAGCTCTGGTTGGGTCTTTTCCAGCAGAACGATGTTACGTTCGAAGAAACTCATGGGATGATTCGGGCGCTCTCGGGGCTCCGCCAGAGAGGAACGGTCTTACGAGGATTCAGGCGGCCGAGGAGAGCTCCTTTCCTGTTGAATGATCTCTGTCAGCTCTTCCATGAACTGAGCCACATCCTTGAACTGGCGATAGACCGAAGCGAACCGCACATAGGCCACCTGATCCAGTCTCCGCAGTCCCTCCATCACGGTTTCGCCGACGCGTGATGAATCGACCTCACGGACTCCGGGTTCGAACAGAGTGTGCTCCACCTCTTTGGTCAGTTCTTGGATCTGGTCTTCGCTGATCGGCCTCTTCTGGCAGGCGATACGGATGCTACGTGCGACTTTGTCATGGTCGTAGGGTTCGCGCCGTTGATCTTGTTTCGTGATCACCAGGGGGATCTCTTCTACCCGTTCGTAGGTCGTGAAGCGCTGCGTGCAGCTGAGGCATTCGCGCCGTCGCCGAATCGATTCGCTTTCCGCCATGCTTCTGGAATCGACAACCCGATCGTTATCCGCTCCGCAATAGGGACACTTCATCGTTCTGGTCCTCTTCCTTCCGCCGGGCTAGGTCTAGCGGATCAGCTCAGATCCAAGATGCAGATCCGGGTACAGCGGGTAGGCTGCACAGAGCTCCCGCACCTGACCGTGCGTACGCCGTACGATTTCGGAATCGAACCGGCTGTTCACGATCTCCGCGATCCAACTCCCGATCTGTTTCATCTCTGTTTCGTCCATACCGCGCGTTGTGACGGCCGGAGTGCCGATTCGTATCCCACTGGTGACTGTCGGCCTTTGGGGGTCGCCGGGGATCATGTTCTTGTTGGTTGTGATTCCCGCCTCTTCCAGTGCTGCCTGAGCCGCCTTGCCCGTCAGCTTTTGCGGGCGCAAGTCAATTAGCATGAGGTGGTTATCAGTGCCCCCAGAAACGATCTGAACCCCGTTGTCGACCAGCGTGGCCGCCAGAGTCTTGGCGTTTGCGATCACTTTACGAATGTAGTTCTTGAAGGAATCCTGCATCGCTTCACGGAAGGCAACCGCCTTCGCCGCGATAACGTGTTCCAGCGGCCCGCCTTGCAGGCCCGGGAAGATCCACCGGTTCACGGCTTTCTTGTGTTCCTCGCCGCAGAGGATCATACCCCCGCGCGGGCCACGCAGTGTCTTGTGAGTCGTCGTGGTCGTGATATCCGCATGCGGAATGCAGTCCGGGTGCTCGCCCGACGCGATCAAACCGGCCACGTGGGCGATATCCGAAACCACCTTCGCACCCGCGTCGTGTGCGATCTCGCACATCGTCTTGAAATCCCAAACGCGCGGGTAGGCGCTCGCGCCGAGGACGACCAACTCCGGCCGGTGTTCTTCCACCGCCTTCTGGAACTCATCGATCTCGATGCGCTCCGAATCGGGGTTGACTTGATACGACTTCGAGTTGAAGAGTTTGCCCGAGAAGTTGACGGATAGGCCGTGGGACAGATGGCCTCCGTGATCCAAATCCAAGCCCAGCAGCGTGCACCCCGGTTTCACCAGCGAGAAGTACGCCGCCATATTGGCCTGCGAACCGCTGTGGGCCTGCACGTTGGCGTGTTCCGCCCCGAACAGCGTTTTCGCGCGTTCGATGGCCAAGGTCTCGGAGGTGTCTACGCAGTCGCAACCGCCGTAATAGCGGCGTCCCGGGTACCCCTCGGCGTACTTATTGGTGAGCGGGCTCCCCATCGCGGCCAGGACGGCGACGGAGCAGAAATTCTCCGAAGCGATGAGTTCCAGCCCATCGCGCTGGCGCGTGACCTCGGCTCCGATGGCCTCAAAAATCTCTGGATCGACTGAACGTAGGCTCTTATCCGGCACGTCTTACCCCTTACGTCGGGTCCTGGCTTCCGGCTCTGACCGTATCGGCCCGGACCTGTTTTGCTATACGCTAGGGATGGTACCCTTTCACAATCGACGGCACAAGACGTAGGGGTTGTGGCCGGCCGGCGACGCCCCGCGAATGGTGGCCTGTGATGAGAGGCTCTGAGGTACAGAATCCCTTCCCCGAGAGATTGGGGAAGGTCGGGAGGGGGTTGACCGTGGATGCTCCGCGTACACATGGAGGGCTTGCTCGTCCCGCCGGGTGGATACTAGCCCTGCTGCTCTGCGGCTGTGCCGCGCGCTCCGGCCGTTACATCACTCTTTTCGAGACCCCGTTGTCGCAGGGGACGGCCCGGTTGATCGTCCAAGACGATCGTTGCTGGCTGCGTGTCGACGGGCCGGAAGGTGGGCGCGAGCCGCTAATTCTACTCGAAGCCTTGCCAGAGGTCAGTTCGATCGCGTCGCCGGTGCGTGGATTGACGGCGACTCCCGCACCGCCTCGCGTCTGGTCGGCCACCGAATCCTGGCTCAACCTCCTGTTCGAGCGTAGCGAAACCGCCGAGGGAGATATCATCCAACTCCGCGCGAATCGCCCCGAAGTCGATTTCGTCCTACGTTACCATCTGCCATTCGAGCGCGACGCGGTCGGGGTTGAGGTCGAGTATCACCCCAAACGGCGCGTGGCGGTTTGCTCTGCGACCCACACCATTCTCTTCCCCAATCTCCCCAAGCAGACCCGTCTTCAACCCGAGCCCAACAATGGCGGACCACCGGTCGATATTCCTCTTGGCCAGGCTCTCATCGCTCTTGCCAGCCAGCCGGTTCGGCTGATCGGCGTTGCGGTCGATCCCGACGCCGACCATGGTGTTGTCCGCCGCAGTGTGCGTGTTCAGCGGCACGAAAAAACTGCCCGCGAGACGGCCACTGTCGATTTGATCGCTCGAATGAGTTTCTTGGGCACGCGCCCGCGAGAGAATGGATCGCTTGGGTACCGCTTCATCTTGAGTTGGGGGAAGGAGCCGCCCTCTCTCATCGATCTCTCCGGGGGGCCGTAGGCGAATGTCGTCGCTTCTGGACGGTGCATTTTGCGCGTGATACGTTACAATTGAAAGTAGACTGTCTCGACAGGAAGGTTATCGTCGTGAGGGAAGCGCTCGAACGGTTTACGGATTCAATCTCTCTTCGTCGCGCGGAGGCTCGGCTTGCCGGACGTGCGTTTCCATTCTTGGTGGGTTCTCTCTTCTTGTCCGGTCTTGCGATCTGCCCCGACGCGGGCGCCCAAGCCAATCCCGCCATGCGCAATCTGGCTGCGTTGCAGTCCGTATTGGCGCGTCCGACATTGGGCGTGACTTCTCTGGCGCATGTGAATCCTCTGGGGCCGGGGCCGGGTCCCAAGGCTCGCTATTTACGTCACAGAGGGAACGACTATACGGTTCGATTGTCTGCGGAGGTCCGGGGACATTTCGACATCGAGTACGACTTCTTCCCGAAAGCATCGGAGGCTATCCCCATCAAGACAGGTCGTTTTGGCTACAACGATCATCTCGGCAATATCGAAGAGGTCGAACGATTGGATATCGAGGAGTTGTTGCGCTATGCCCCGACTCCCAAGCGGCGAGCCAAGAGGCCATCAACCTCTAGGCCGAGCACCGTCCCCAAACACGAACTGCCTGCCGCGCCCAAACGGAACCCCGAGTTCGAGAAACTCGGTTTCGACGTGCTCTTGGTGAAGGGGGACGAGCTCTTCCGGGATGGCGACTATGGCAAGGCTTTGGAAGCGTATCAGGCGGCGACGCGCAAGAAGCCGGGTTCCGCATTGGCTATGTGGGCGATCGCCCACGCTCAATTTGCCGAGGGTGATTTCGACTCGGCTGCCGCCAGCATGCACGGTGCTCTACGGGTTCAGCCCGATTTCTTTGACTATACCGGTATCGTCCGGATGTTCTATCGTCGGACAGAAGATTTTGACGCACGCATGGGGGCGCTCGCTCTTCGGATACAGAACAACAGAAACGATTTTCGCGGCGCGTTTTTAGCGGGCGTAATGCTCGGGCTCGATGCCTATCGCGATCTCGCCGGAGTCCATCTCGAAGGAGCGCTGCAGCTAAATCCCGACGACTCTCTCATTCCCGAGCTGCTGCGTGGTTTGGAGGCCGAAGCGATTGACGACCGTCCCGATGGCCACCGGGATGAGACCGCCCCCCAACCCGCCGCTACGATTGAGTGAATGCGGAGCCGGTCGCGTCTTTTTGTTCTGCCGTACAAATGGAGGTTGGCATGTTGAAGTCGACACATCGCTTAAGGCGCTCCCTTCGTTTCGTGGGGCTTATGGGATTCTGTTTCCTGTTGAGCGATTCGGCGAGCACGAGCGCTTACGCACAACCCTGCCACGCTTCCACATACTTGACAGCGCTGCAGTCCGCATTGGCGCAGCATGACTATCGGAGCGAGCTTGTCGATAAATGGGGTTGGAGTGGGAGTCGGCCGCCTTCGGCTGCGGCCCATCCGACATTGGGCGTAACCTCTTTGGCGCACGTGAATCCTCTGGGGCCGGGACCGGGCCCCAAGGCCAAATATCTACGCTATTATAATAACTACTATACAATCAAGTTACCTTCGATGATTACCGAGGGACCCGGTCTCTTCAGTTTCGATATCGAGTACGATTTCTTCCCGAAAGCATCGGAAGTCATTCCCATCAAGACAGGTCCTTTCGGTTACAACACTGAGTTTTACAATATCGAAGAGATCGAACGATTGG
>CAYTDF010000435.1:0-2993 GCA_964436365.1 uncultured bacterium
CGCACTTCTAAACCGCCCTCAACACCGCCGCACTTCTCGACCGCCGTTTACACTCGTGCAGACGGTCGTCACTCAGCCAATAGAGGGACGTGACCGGCGGTTTCGAATCCAGCATTTTCCGCCCGCCGACCAGATACCGTTCACCCCATTTCGCCACCAACGGTCCGCCGATGTAGCGATCCAAATCTGTGCGCCGCCACTCTAGATAAGGGGGAAGCGAGCGGCAAACCTGAGCCGGGCGTGGACCGCTGCGAGCCACAGCCAGCACCGAGCCGTCATCGCTTTGCAGTATGGCCGACTCGATCAGTTGGCGATTCTTGCGAGAGTCGTGCGTGAATTCCCGCAGGCGGCGGCCGCACAGATAGGCTTTTCCGCCATAGCTGGCCGCGCGCCAGATATAGTGCCCGTACGTACCCTCCAACATGATCGGACTGTGCCACGCTTTGCCGTCTCCGGTCCACGCCGCATAGCCGAGATGTTCGTTCATCTTGTATTGCTTGGGCGCGCTATCGCCGCAATACCACGCGCCGGTGTAGACAAAGAGCTTCTCCTGAAAGAGAAGGAAATGGGGGTCGCGCACATCGCGTTTGGCGACGCTGAACTGATGCACTTGCCGCCATGTTTGCATGTCCTCACTGGTCAGGACGAGTATCGTGGATGTCGGATTCACACCGTGGCCATCGGGACAGGAGCGAAACGTCAGATAGTACTGACCCTGGAAACGGCACAGATCGGTAAATGCGTTATGTTCGCCGTTGTGGAACGCTCGACGCACATTTACGACTCGAACTTCCGGAAGTTCCGTGTCGGCGGCCTCGGCCGTCGTGGGAAGCAAGGAACCGCAGATCGCAACGGTGAGAAGGAGCGGGATGAATAGTCTTGAACGGAGTGTGTCGAACCGTATCCACATTGTATTGCCTCTCTTACTGAAACTCTTCGCGCAAAACGCACGCGATCGTCGCTTTATTTCTTGCTCTCTGGTGGCACTTCGTAACTGTACATGTGCGATCCGTTCGCGAAGTAGACCCGGCCATCATGGAAGTCGCCACCGGCGCTGATTGGCGTGGGGGATTCGGCCAGCATTTCGATTGCGTGCGTGGCCAGGTCCACACGGGCCACACCTTTCACGAACAGCATGTAGAGTTTCCCATCGGGCGTCGGCACGAAGACCCGCGGCCCTTGATGAGAAATGCTGGGGCCGAACGTGTCGTCCGTATTCTCTTCATGAACGACTTTCTTCTTGGAAGGATCGAAGACGAAAAACCGTTTCCGGTCCACGACGCCGTAGACCAGTCCGTTTTCCGCACGGAACATATCCGTGTAGCTCTGCGCTTCGGGATAGACGGCCTCGTGCCATTCGATCTGTTTCGTGGCCATATCCATGATGTACAGTTCGGCCTGTTCGGCTTTCTTTTCGCCGCCGGTCCCCGGACTGGTTGTCGTGCCGCAGAGGAGTTTGCGGTTCGGGAGCGCCACCAGACTCTGGGTGGAATGTTCGGGCAGGATCTCGGTATGTTCCACCAGCGTGCGCGTCTTGGTTTCGCGGTCCCAGAACAGGAGACCTCCACCGGTGTACCCGTAGCCGGGTGTCCCGGCCAGGACGATGGTCTTGCCGTCGGGATGCGCCAAGAGAGCGTGCGGGCGGTGGATGGGAGGCGAGCAATCGGTCAGAAAAAGCGGGTTGCCTTTGGAGGCCCCTTTCTTGGTTTCGACCCACGGTTGCGACGGGTCCCATTCCAGCAGGTAACCGCCTCCGTATCCGCCGACGAAGAAGCGCTCGCCCTGTCGCACAACGGTATTGCATTGACCGTAGGCGGCGCGATTGATCCATGCGTCGGTCGTAGGGTTATAGATAAAGAAGCGCATCGGGAAGGCTGTCCCGCCGCAGATTGTCCCGTCCGGAGCGACGGCGACTCCCATGATGTGAGCGCCTTCGCTGCTGTAATCGAAGTTCAGCTTCTTGACTTCGCCGGTTGTGGGATTCTCCACGACCATGACCCTGTTCACCAGATCGCACGTCTTGAGCTGTTTGCCGTCGGGGAACTGCCGATGGAAGAGACCTTGACTGCTGGTGACGATCGGTTTCTTTTCGATCTTTTCGGGTTTGGCGATCTTCTTTTTTTTCCCTTCATAGAACTCGTACCAATCGCCATCCGCTTTGCCAGAGTATCCGTACACTTTTCCGTTCACATCGCGGCAGACATAGCCGCTGCCTTTGACCCGCTCGGCTTCCGGGATCATGGGCGTGGCCCTCTCGGTTTTGGGGTCGAAGGCGACGATCTGGCTGGCGGTGCTCCCGATGCCGAAATAGACCCAACCCGTATCGTCGGCGACGACATAGCGTTGGTATTGTCGCCAATTCTCCGCATTCACGCTGCCGTAGTCCTTAAGGGTGCGCGTCGCCGGATCGAACGACACAACGCCGCTGTTGGGGTATGTGACCGACCAGATAACGCCGTTGTCGTCTTCCGTCATGCCCATGGCCATCCGTGGCGTTGTCTTCTGGGAAAACGTGAACGCGCGCTTTGCCGGATCGAACTCCACGAAATAGTCGTTGTAGTGCGTATAGAGTTTGTTCTGGCTCGAGAGCACGGATGAGTACGGGCAGTCGCCTCCGCAGGGGAAGGGCACGGGGAACTCTTCGCTCTTTCCCGTCTCGGCATCGATCATCAGCAGTGCGTAACCGCCGCGATGGTCGAACAGCCAGACCAGCACCACGTTACGGACCTCGCCGTCGACGGTGGCGACCGTGCCGCGATGATTGCTCACGGGGGTGGCTACTCCATGGTGGAAAAAGCCGTTTCCTAGCTCTTCCGTTGCGGTAAAACCGATCTGGCTTGTAAGAACGATCAGGCCCATAACTGTGAGAGCGATTCGCTTTGAGGCCGCGTATGCCATTGCTTCTTCTCCTCGAACACTTGACTTGAACTGGTTGCCGCGCACCGACGCCTTCGATGCGAGTTCTTCATCTTACTACCATCGGCTCCAATGGC
>CAYTDF010000435.1:3003-4823 GCA_964436365.1 uncultured bacterium
TGCCCTGGCGGTCAACGGGCAGTAGAGTATCACTCAGGAACTGTTTCCGAGAACGAAAGGGCAGAGCCATGACCGTCACGAACCGCAAGGACAACCGCCACTACAGCCGACGAGATTTCCTGAGCGCGGTTGGATTGGGCACGGGCGCATTGACCCTCTCGAACTGCGCGGGATCGCAGAGGCGAACCGCAGCCGAAGACGGGCCAGTGAACGTCTTGGTGCTGCTCACCGACGATCAGCGTTTCAGCGCCGTCGACGCTCTTTTCAATCCTCATGTACGCACTCCCAACATGGATAGGTTGGTTCGCGGGGGCACGGCGTTTACCAACGCCCATATCATGGGGTCCATGAGTGGCGCGGTCTGTATGCCCAGCCGGGCCATGCTCGTATCGGGGCGCAACCTCTATCACCTGAGCGGGAAAGGCGAAACCATTCCCGAAGCCCACGTCACATTTCCCGAACTCTTGCGAAGCAACGGGTACACGACGTTTGGCACGGGGAAATGGCACAATGGAGCCGCCGCATACGCCCGGTCATTTTCGTGTGGCGAGAACATTTTCTTTGGGGGGATGTCCGATCATCTCAAAGTGCCCGTGCACGACTTCGACCCTGCAGGAAAGTACCCGCGCGAAAAACGGTACATCGCCGACGGATTTTCCAGCAATCTCTTCAGCGATTCGGCGATTCGGTTTTTGAACGGATACACCGGCGACGCACCGTTCTGTCTCTACCTTTCCTTTACCGCTCCCCACGACCCCCGCATGGCGCCCAAGGAATACGCCGACCTCTACCCACCGGAAAAGGTCAAACTGCCGAAGAATTTCATGCCCTTGCATCCTTTCGATAACGGAGAATTGATAATCCGCGACGAGAAGCTGGCTCCTTTCCCCCGGACGCCTGAGAACACGCGCGAACAGATCGCCGGATACTACGCCATGGTGACTCATGTCGATGCGCAGATCGGCCGGGTGTTGCAGGCTCTCGAAGAGACCGGACAAGCCGACAACACGCTTATCGTTTTTGGCGGTGATAATGGGCTTGCGGTCGGCCAGCATGGTTTAATGGGTAAACAGAATATGTACGAACACAGTGTTCGGGTTCCGTTGGTTCTCAACGGTCCGGGTATTCCCAAAGGTAAGACGTGTGATGCGCTCTGCTACCTGCATGACATCTATCCCACCGTTTGCGAGCTGAGCCGCCTCGCCGTGCCGGGGACAGTGGAGTCTCGATCTCTGGTTCCCTTGCTGACCGGCGAGAAGGGTACGGCGCGTGAAAGCCTGTATTGCGCGTACAAGGATATTCAGCGGATGGTCTGTGACGACCGCTGGAAACTCATTCTGTATAACGTCGAAGGCGAACGAACCATGCAACTCTTCGACCTGAAGAAGGACCCCTGGGAGATGAAGAACCTCGCTGAGGTGCCCCGCCACGCCGGACAGATCCGTCGACTTCACAGAGAACTTCTCGGTTGGATGAGCGGAATCGACGACGCGCGCGGGATCGAACTCTACAGCGTGCTCTGACCGGTTCCCATGCAACGGAGGCGACCTCGAATCTCCCGTCAATTGTGCATCACGTCCTGGCGCTGCTTTTGTGCTAGGCTATCCGTTAGTCAAGAAATTAGGGCGGTTGTTCGCACCACCAAACTCATTACCGAAGAAGAGGCACGACCATGAGGCAAAACAGACTCACACTCGCAATCCTACTCTCCGCTTATGTTGCGTTTCCTTCCCAGGCGCAGCCACCGGAAGGCAAACAGACGGTTCCGTTTGCGTCGTTGGAGAAACGTATCACCGCGAAAGCGCTTCAGGTCGACTTTC
>CAYTDF010000436.1:0-2172 GCA_964436365.1 uncultured bacterium
AGGAATAGTGACGGAACGCTCCGTCAGACGCCGGAATCTCACAACGGTTTTCTCACACTGATTACATAGACTTTCTTTCGTGATTCATCCACAACATAATAGAAAGCGACATATTGCTTGCTTGAGATGTCGAAGTAGTCTAGATAGCGATCAGGGCCCTCAGTGGTTCGGAGCAGTCCTCTCTCAGGACTCCGAGAAAGCATGTATTCGACCGAGTTCTTATATTCACTAAGCCTTGGAATGGTAGGCTCCAGAGAATCGCACTCAGCACTGGCGCGTTCGGTCCAAACAATTGAGTAGCGATTCATCCGGAAGCGAGAATCTCCCGAGCGTATTCCCCAATATCTTCAGTAGCGTCGATTTCATCCTGAGATAGGGGCTCTCGTGAAATTAGGACGTTTTCGTAGGGGATATCTTCATTGACCTCGGCAACTTGCCAGCCAATGAACTGGTGGGATAGATCGCTAACTTCCGTGGCATTCTTCTGTTTCAGTTTCTCCAGAACATCGTCAATACACGCGATCTCCTGCGATGTGAAGTCAGAAACATTGGGTGTTATTAGTGCGGAAACACGCTTCTGGTCGCGGCCATAGAGAGACTTGATCGTCTCAGCCAATTCACCATCCTTGATCATCCTCGCGGTCATGTCTCTTATGCTGTTGGGGACAGGTCCAAAGGGTTTCTTATGGTAGCCATCACCCGTAATTGACTCTCCGATATCCCTGTAAGCCAGGAAATCGCAATAGAACAGGATCTTGTTGAGTTTGGTGCGACCAAACCACTCGTCGTTGGCCGACTTCACCGCGATGTACTTGATCAGTTCTCTATATTTTCGCTCGTTCATCACGACGTCTCACCTTCCCTACGTCATCTATCTACATCATACCTCAAAACGGCCCCTCACCGCACGTCCGTCTGCTGGAACCAGTCGTGGATTCCGGTATCGACCGGCATCAGCGGATGCTCGCCCGGGGCGGGATCGATCGCCGGAAGCAGCAGTCGGCTGGGCAGATCCGCACGCGTGAAAACGCTCATCTCGCCCAGTTCTGTCCCACCGTGGCGTAGACGGGATTCAGCCCAAAACGCGGAAAATTGCTGTTCCCCACCGAGACTCGAATACGGTGCCCCTCGGCGAACGCGATCGCCGTACTCCAGAGGTCCACGTTGTAGGCGTACACCTCGCCGGGAACGATCGGGTCGGGTGTCGCGAAACCGTCGCGAAAACTCGCCCGGAGAATCCCATCGCAGACCAGCATCGACCGCCCATCGGGATAGACATCGCACAAGCGCACAGAGACATCCATGTCGCTCAGGTTCGACGACGCGTAGATCACCGCACGAATCCGGCCAGCCACCGCAAGTGGCTTCGTCAACGCCGCCGTGGTGAAACTCGCCAGATCGCTCCGGGCTTCGAGCGTCTGCTGGTCGTACGGACCGGCGTCGATTTCGAGATTCGCGCCACCTCGTGTGGGGATCGGATCCGACGGATCGAAGTTCAGCGTCAAGGAGGTTTCATCCGTTGCGCCGCGTGCGGCGTCCAGAGAGCCGTCGGCATGCAAGAAGAGTTCGGCGGTATGGCTTTCCGGGGGCCAAACTGGCGTACGGGTCCAGTCGTTTCCCGGCGCACCCGATTCTTTCGTGGCTCCCATCAAGTAGTACTTGACCGGATCGCCATCCATCACGCCGTTGTTCTCACCTTTGAGCCAATAGTCGAACCACTCCATCACCTTTTCGACCTGGTCCACGTATGGCAGCGTGGAATCGCTCGGATATTCCAGTTCTCCCATCTGCATCGAGGCTTCATTGACGTGCGTCCAAGGCCCGAGGATGATCCGGCAGTTCCCGCGCGCGCCGGGGCCGCCGTTCGTCTGCCGACCCACGAAATCGTCGATGGTGCCCTGTGAAAAACAGTCGTAAAACCCGCCGATAAAGAGCGCGGGCGCGGTCATTTGCGGATGTCGGGAAACGATATCGTACTGACTCCAAAACGCGTCGTCGGTGGGATGCGCGGCGAACTCGGGCAGTATATGCAGACTGTCCTGCCCTTTCAGCCAGCCGTCGACCAACGATTCCCGGAACACACCGCCTTGGTAGGTAGCCTGCCCGTAGCCTTTGGACGCGGCGTAACTGATCGCCTGACAGGTCAGGTGCGGCGGTACCGCTCCGGCCATA
>CAYTDF010000436.1:2182-4820 GCA_964436365.1 uncultured bacterium
GCACGATCCCCAGTGCGGAGGGACCCCAGGTACCGATCTTGCCGTCGGACCAGGACTGTTCGGCGATCCATTCCACCGTGTCGTACCCGTCTTGATTCGCACCCCAGCCGTCGTCTTGAAAGACGCGGTCCACGCCTTCCGAATCGAACCGGCCACGCATGTCCTGCACCACCACTGCGTACCCGGCGAGGGCGAGGATCGTGCCCCCGGGGCCGAGTTCGTCACGGTCGTACGGTGTACGAACCAAAATCGTGGGAAACGCATCGCCGAAGAACGGTTTCGTGATCGTCGCCGCCAGCCGGGTTTCGTCGCGCATGGTGATCCAGGTGGCTTTGACTTCGAGCCCGGCCTCCGTCATCTGTTCCACGTAGGCTTCGGAGATTTTGGGCAGAGTTTGGGGAACGTCACCCGCGCTCCAAACGCTCGAAGCGAGCATCGCCCAAACCCCCACCGCTATACAGAACCGTTTGCCAATCGCCATCATCATGAACCTTCCCCCCAGAAAACGTATTCATTAAGTAGAAGAGTTTCTGCGTGTCTATTGTCTACCGTACCCGCCGGACACCGAAATAGGAATGTTCAGTGCTTCGCCTAAAGGGCGTCTTCTATGCCTCCATGGGCCGAATAGGAATCCTGCGGCTTGCCACCGGCAGGACGATCGAGTACGCTTGCTCAAATGTGTAGACCCAGTTTAGCGACCGGGCGTGATTGAAAGAGGAGACGGACGGATGGCAGACGAAAGTCAGGTCTTGATGCAAGAAGATGTTTACAAGAAGAGCGCGAAGCTGCGCTGGCTGGCCCTTATGGGAGCGCTCTTTGCATGGATGTTCGATGGCGTCGAACAAGGCGTCTACAACATCATGACCCGTGCCGCGCTCAAAGATCTGATTCCCTCGATCAAAGATGACGTCGCGAAGCTCAACGGCATGACCCAAGCCGACAACCCGGCGCTGTACGCTCAACTGAAGGACGTCATCGATACAGAGGTCGTCTTCTATTTCGGCATCGCCGCGGCGGTCTGGCTGATCGGCGCGGCCATCGGCGGCGTGCTGTTCGGCTCGATGGGCGACAAATACGGGCGCGTCCGCGTCTTAATTATCGCGGTGATTACCTATTCGACTTTCACCGGGCTTTCGGCGTTTTCGGGCCATTGGACGCATCTGGCGCTCTGCCGTTTTCTCGGCGCGCTGGGATTAGGCGGAGCCTGGCCGCTCAGCGTGGCCATCATCGTCGAGACCTGGCCTGAGAAACACCGTTCGGTTCTCTCCGGTTGCATGGGCATGGCCGCCAACATCGGGTTCTGGATCGCGGGCATGTATATCGGCATGATGCTAACACAGGAAATTCATTGGCGGTGGATCATCGGCATGGGCTTCTTCTTGGGTCTGGCCAGTTTGCCCATCCTTTTCTTTGTACCCGAACCCACCAAGTGGAAAATCTCCCGCGCGAAGAAAGAGAAGACCTCGATTGCCGAACTGTTCACACCCCGCTACCGGCGCTCGGCGATTGTGGGCATGTTGCTTTCCACGGTGGCGCTGGTCGGTGCCTGGGGCTCGTTCCTCTGGCTCGCGACGTACGCCGACCAGATCGCCGAAGGCACCGAGTACGCGGGAACGGCGAAAGCGACGGTGGCGACGTGGCAAGCCTGGGGCCAGATGTTCGGCGGATTCCTGGGCGGGGTGTTGGCCGCGCTGATGGGCGGCAACAAGCGCTCCTGGATTTTCTTATGCATCACATCCTGGTTGAGCGTTTTCCTCATGTTCTATCTCAACACCGAGTTCACCTATCAGATGTGTTGGATGGGCGCGCTAGCGGGGCTGTTCGTGACCGCCTATTTCGGCTGGTTGCCGAAGTATCTGCCGGAGCTCTTCCCCACACGCATCCGCGCCACCGGCCAAGGTTTCGCCTACAACGGTGGCAGGATCATCACCGCGGGCACGATTTTCCTCGGCGGCTGGCTCTCCTCTTCAGTCTTTGAGGGCGATTACCGCAAGGGCGCGATGACGCTTTGCACGGTCTACCTGCTCGGCCTGATCATCATCGTCTTCGCTCCAAAGACCGGCGGCAAGCTGATGGTGGACGAAGAGGAAGAAGCGGCGTAAGGAGGGGGCGTTCAAGTCCCCGCATCCCGTTCACTCATCCCGGCGGTCACCCCCCCGGTAAGTACTGGTGTGTCCCGATCGGACCTCCACGGCCGGAGCATCTTCCACATTGCCTCCCGGAGGAGAACAGAGAGTCTATAGATGAAATCCAGGTTTGTAGTAGACGGAGATACCTGACATGCGCCGAGAGCGAAGACGTGCGGCATTCACATTGATCGAACTACTTATAGTCGTCGCCATCATCGGTATTTTGGCGGCAATCGCCGTGCCTAACTTTCTAAACGCGCAGGTTCGGGCGAAGGTCGCCAATGCACAAGCGGGAGAGAAGACCTTCACGGACGCGAACATGATGTACCGAATCGATAACCGGGTGTTCATACCCCATGTGTCGGGGCATCCCAATTGGCAGAACAAATACTTGACGACGCCGGTCGCCTATTTGGGTTCGTTCGAGGCGCTTGCCGATCCCTTCCAGATCGAGGGAGGGGATCCCCAGACGCGGACGTGGGCGCACGGCCAGTTGCATCAGGATCCGT
>CAYTDF010000437.1:0-4820 GCA_964436365.1 uncultured bacterium
CTGGGGCGGCTATCTGACCTGCATCGTCGCCGGTGTCGACAACCGATTCCGGTTTGCCGAGCCCGTCTACGGTTGCGGGTTCTACGAGTTGAGCCCGGCGTTCAAGAAGAGTCTTCAGCGGATGGAACCGATCGACGCTCGGCGATGGCTCAACCGTTGGGATCCTTCGCGCTTCTTGCCTCGCGCTTCGATGCCGTTCCTCTGGGTGAACGGCACCAACGATTTCGCTTATCCCATGGACGCGATGCAGCGCTCCTACCGGCTGCCGAAAAATGAGCGTACGGTCTGTGTCCGGTTACGGATGCCTCACGCACATGGAGGAGCCGGTGAGAATCCACCGGAAATCCACGCGTTCGCCGACCGCTATTTGCGGGGTGGTCCATCGCTCGCGCGGATCGTCGGCCACGGGCTGAAAGATGGCATCTACTCTGTCGAATACGAGTCGGTTTCGCCCATCGTTTCGGCGGAGTTCTTCACCACGACCGATTCCGGAGAATGGAATCAACGCGAGTGGCGCACCACCCCGGCGCGTCTAGAGTCTTCCGAACGCCGGGCGAGTGCGGAGAGTCCCAAAGGTGCCACCGCGTGTTTCATCAACCTAATCGACGGGCACGACCGAATCGTCAGTTCCGAACACCTTGCGCTGAAGTAGAGCGTCTCTCGAAAATTCATTCGCTCTAGCGCACGCAGTGCCTGCGGTGGCCGGGCGTTTAGCGTTCTCCAATCCGAAATAACTCTTGGGAGATACTATGATTCTCTCGCCTTGGCGGCGTGCTATGCTATCCTCACTGCGTTAACGGCGATGCCGAGCGATGGACAGACAATCGGAGATACGGGAAAGGAACGGACGGATGCACCGAAAACAGAGATGGACGTTGGTTGGTTGTGCGACGAGTATTGTCTTTTTGGGCGCGACTCTCGCGACAGCGCAGAGTGATGAGGATTTCGTGCCGCTGTTCGACGGCAAGACAACCCAAGGTTGGTCGAATCCGTACGAGTGGGGTGAGGTCTGGGTCGAAGACGGAGTGATCCATCTGAAGGGAAATCCGAAGTTTTTCTTGGTGTCCGAGAAAACCTATGGCGACTTCATACTTGATGTTGAGGTCAATGTGCCCGTCGGTGGAAACTCTGGAATTCAGTTTCGGTCGCACCAAAAGAAGAATAAGGTCTGGGGATATCAGGCCGAAGTCGATACATCCCAGAGGAAGTGGGCCGGGGGTCTTTACGACGAGGGGCGGCGCGGCTGGCTGAATCCACTGAAATACAAGCATGAAGCCCAGGCCGCGTTCAAGAACGGGGAGTGGAACCGCTATCGGATCGAAGCCATCGGCGATCGCATTCGAATATGGGTCAACGGAGTTTTGACAACCGATTACCGCGACCCGATGGACGTCGAAGGATATATCGCTCTTCAGCATCACGGCGAAAAGGGAAAAACCTACCGCTTCCGTAACGTCCGTATCCAGGATCTGGGGCGGCGCGAATGGGTGAACCTCTTTGATGGGAAGTCGCTCGATGGTTGGCATGTACAACCGGGAGGGAAATGGGAAATCAAAGACGGTGTGCTGGCCGGCTCGAGCACGGTGAGCGAAAAATCCCACGGATTGCTGGTGAGCGACGCGCGCTATGACGATTTTACCGTGCGCTTGAAGTTTCGAGCCATACTGGGCAATAGTGGGTTCTATTTCCGCATCGACGAGACCGATAAGGCCGCGCACGCCGAGGGATTTCAAGCGGAAATCCACGACGGATTTGAGACCGGGGGTCTGTATGAGACGTATGGACGGACCTGGGTTCTCCGACCGAATCAAGAAGAACTGAAGAAGCATTACAAACCCGGCGAATGGAGCGAGATGGTGGTCAGCGCTCATGGCGAAAATACCGTCGTGCACATCAACGGGCATCGCACGGTCGACCTGCGAAACGACCCCGGACGGCGTGATGGACATTTCGCGCTGCAGCTCCATGCGAGTCAAGACATGCAGGTCGAGTTCAAGGATATCCAGATCTTGGGCGACCCCCAGCGGTGAGAGGAGAGTGCGATGAAGGGCAATCGGCAACTGACCAGGAGGCGTTTTCTCCATAAAAGCTTAGGGTACGCTACGGCGTGTTCATCCGTACCGATGATCCTCCCCTCGGGGATCCTCGCAGCCGACGGGCAGACCGGAAAGAACGAACGAATCGGGATCGGCATGATCGGTCTCGGACGGCAGACGGTCTACGTCAACTTGCCCGCACTTCTGAAGTCGCCCGACACGCAGCTCCTCGCGGTATGCGATGTCGATACGTGGCGGCTCGAACAGGCAAAAGAGACCATTAACAAGCACTATGCCGACGGACGTGCCTCCGGCGCGTACAAGGGTTGTTCCGTCTATCGAGACTTTCGCGAGCTCTTGGCGCGAGAGGACATCGACGCTGTGATGATTGCGACGCCCGACCATTGGCATGTGCCCATGGCTTTGGCCGCCGCCAAGGCCGGGAAGGATGTCTGCTGTGAGAAACCGCTCACCCTCAGCATCGCTGAGGGGCGGCTATTGAGTGACACCGTGAGTCGGTACAACCGTGTGTTCCGTACAGACAGCGAGTTCCGTTCAATCCCGGCCTTTCATCGCATGTGTGAACTCGTACGTAACGGACGTATCGGAAAACTCCACACCATCCGCACCGGTGTTCCCACGGAGCCATACGAGAGCCCGCCGAGAAATGAAATGCCCGTTCCCGGCGAGTTGGATTACGAAATGTGGCTGGGACCTGCGCCTTTGGCTCCGTACACGGAGAAACGCGTTCATCCTCCCCGGGCCTACGGGCGGCCCGGTTGGATGCGCGTGCGCGATTATTGCGACGGGATGGTTTGCAATTGGGGCACGCATCTGAACGACATTGCGCAGTGGGGCAACAACACCGACCGCACGGGGCCGGTCGAGGTTGAGGGGCGGGGCGTCTATCCGACCGGCGACGGCCTTTGGAACGTCCTCCATTCTTTCGAGATCGAGTATCGATATGCGAGCGGAGTCCGGCTTTTCTACAAGACAGAGAGGCCCTACGTACGTTTCGAGGGCGATGAAGGTTGGATCGAGGCGGAATTCGGAAAGAACGAATTGAAGGCCCATCCCGAATCGATTCTATCGTCGAAGATCGGTTCGGATGAAATACGTTTTCCACTCAAGAGCGAGAAACAGGATTTCATCGACGCTGTCAAAACGCGCGGGAACACCTTGGAAGATGCCGAGGTCGGGCATCGCACGACATCCTTGTGTCATCTCGGGCATATTGCGATTCAGGTCAAAGGGAAACTCCGCTGGGATCCCGATGCGGAGCGTTTCACAAACAGTGATGCCGCGAATGGCATGCTCACGCGTTCTCTGCGTCCGCCATGGCAGTGGGGGTAGTGCGTTTCCCAATCCAAAGTGACTTTCTGGAGTGACGGGGATTCTCTTATCGGACAACATCCTGCGGCGCGGGGCGTGTAGAGATACGTTCTTTCCAAGGCCCGTCGGGCACATTACGGCTATCGACGAAGCGCCAGTGCACGAGCCCCTTGCCCTCGATGCCGAGAGCGCGGATCACGGAAGGCGATAGATCGATGCCCGCGCTGTTCTTGATACGGCGGACTCTTCGTCGACGAGTCGATCGTTTCTCCTGAAAGATGGTCCGGCGTTTACCCTGGTTCAGCTCGGCGAATGGACGTACCGTTCCGGTCTGGTCGAAGACGTAGGCTACGTCGTTCACGACCCAAGGTCCCGCGTCCTCCCATTGCCCGAACGCGCGCAAACCGGATTCGACACCGATGACTTCCACCCAGCGATTCTTGCAGGGACCGACATTCTCGTAGCCTGGAGCGCGGCCGTTGCACGGTAACGCGACATGATACGGATTCTCCTGGAGCGGATTCACGGAGTTCCACGTGGTTTGTGGTCTTCGATGGCGGGTAAGATCGAAACAGGTTGCGGTGATGCTCATGTGCCAAGCGCCGTTGCGGGCTGTCGGGCTAGCATCTGGCGGGGCGGTGCCGAGGTGATCGGTTCTTGACAGGCCGGTGCCGGGGGTGGACGGCTCGATGATCGGTATGTCGGGTGGCGGAGCCGAACTCAGCGGCGAGGCGTAATACATAGGAACCTCGGGTGCTCTTTTTGTCGGCAGCGAACAGCCTACAGCCAGCAGCAGCGCCAGAAGAGTGCACGCTGGGAGGCATGCCGCGGGGAACGAACTGCTTCCACAGCGTCTTGAAAGGGCGTATCGGGTTCTGGGCATGACAATTAGAGCGTTTCTCAAAAGTTCTTTCTGGTAGCGCGCACGTAGTGCCCGCGAAAGTCGGGCGTTCAGTGCTTTCCAATCGGAAATAATTCTTGGGGAGATACTAGAATACTCTATACCCTTTGGTTGGCTGTTGTCGATCCCTCATCCGTTGTTTGGATCGGCTTTGATTGGAGAAATGGTCCGGTGGCGCGCAATCTGAATCACATCCCATTCGCACCGGCGAAATCGCCGATCTTCTATGGCTGGGTCATCCTTGCCTGCGGGACTGTCGGCATTGTCATGAGCCTGCCGGGCCAAACCATGGGTGTTTCGGTCTTTACCGACTCGTTGATGGAGGCGCTAAATCTCTCGCGATTTCAGTTGAGCCTCGCCTATATGTTCGGCACGATTGCCAGCGCGCTTGTACTGACCCCCGCTGGGTCTCTGTATGACCGCTACGGCGCTCGGGCCTGCTGCTCGGTTGTGGCGGTTCTCCTTGGAGTGACACTGGTCGGATTGAGCCGGGTCGATCGAATTGCCGGAGTGATGACCGCCTCGTTCTCCTTGCAGCGTTACGCCGTCGA
>CAYTDF010000438.1:0-4808 GCA_964436365.1 uncultured bacterium
CCGATTCCTTGGAGCGGATTGTGAGTATCGTTACGTCTGTATTGGGTTATTTTCTCTATGTGGGCTGTGTTCCACTCGCCGTATTGGGAGGCGCTCTTCCTCAAGCGGGGAACCTCGTGGGACTCATCGACGAGACGGTCGGGCCGTTTCTGGATGTGCCTTCTGTTCTGATCGTCCTGGGTGGGACGTTGGCGTTGGCGGTGACCACACTTGGCGGGAGTGCCCGCGATCCTCGGGCAAGGCTGGCACGATGGCAACAGATATCCCTCGTGTTCTTTATGACATCTCTGATCGGTGGATTTATCGGCCTTATTGGAGTACTTGTCAATGTCAATAACCCCAACAACATCGGTCCGGCCATGGCGGTTCTCCTGCTTTCCGCGCTCACCGCTCTGGTCGGCGCGAGCCTGACCTCATTTCCCATGGAGGACCGCACCACAAAAGCCGTGTTGAGTGACGAGACCTGCGCGACCGTGCGCATTGTCTGGTATGCGCTGCCTCTCGCCGCACTGCTCTGGAGTGGTTTGGGGCTTGCACTGCTGTTCTCGGCTCTGGGGATGCAAAAATGAGCCTGGATATCCCCAACACGCTACAAAAGACGCCAATGGCCTGTGCCAGACGTGGCCATCTCCACATTATCAAGAGAGACTCCCGAAAAAACAGTTGACATCTCAGGGACTTTGGGTAAGAATTGATTGTCATGGAGGAGTTTGTCTTCCCAATTCCTAATGAAACATGAGGTGCGAAATGAAAAGAGAACTTTGTTTGTTAGTTGCGGTACTGATGCTGTGCATCGCTTGCACATCCACTGGATGGACGCATCCCGCAGATAGTCCAGAAGCTGCCGGGATCACACCCGTGACGGGCGACATCACCCCCTGGCGCGCATTCGGCCCTTTGGCCAACATGAATTATGATAATCAATGGGCCCTGGCGCTCCCCGATGGGAACCTGATCGCGATCAAGCGCGGAGCAGATCCGGGAACGCCGGGAGTTATCGGCGGCACGGAGTTTATGCTCCTCTCTCCCACAGGTGAGGCGCTGACTCCGCCCACGCACGGGGCTTATCAACCCGATGGTTCACCCCTGCCCTACGTCGATTTCAACAACGGGACCTGGGGCGCGTTCACCGTCGGGGCGGGTGTCGACAAAGTCAACGGCGCGGGCTTCGTGGTCAACAACCAAGCGGCGTATATGCAGGCGAACGGCTTGCCCCTCGGGGACGTTCTTGGCGATGAAGCCGGCTCCATCCTTCAGTTCTTCCACGCCGATGGCTCTCCGAACGGTTCGATTATCGCTCCGTTTGGTGGGTTGTCCAATGAGAATGAAGGTTCGTGGCGTGACATCCACTCCGCTTATCTTTCAAACGGAAACGGCATCTCTGTCGCCGAAAACCGGCAATTCACCGACTCTCTGTTGGACAGCGTTGGCGCAGCCGCCGGTGAAGTTGCCGTCGCCGCTATTGTAAATCCGCAGGGCGAAACCGTAGTTGCCCCGTTTGTGGTGCATGTCGACGAGAACAACCAGTATATTGGCACTGGGGGCAGCAGTCTTGTCTTCGGTAACGTCGTCGCCTTTGACGGCGGTTTCGTGATTGACCACGGTGCCGGTATCCGCTGGTACAACAACGATGGGACACCGACGACACCTTCCCAGAATGATCACCAAGACCTGTACGACGCCGAAGCCTTTCTCGAGTTGGATCAGGATTGGCAGATCTATTTCCCCACCAACACAGGCGGTCGCGGTGACAGCCGGGGGATGGCCGCCAACGCCGACACGGTTGTGCGTTCCGTACATCTCGATGATAGCGGTGTCCAGATCGGCGCGCTGATCTACTACAACACTGACGGCACGACTCGCAACCACGTACGTTTCGACGACACCGTTCTCGAAGATGCAGACCCGAAAGTGGATCGTTGTTCGTGTGACATCGACTCAAACGGCAACGTATTCGTGGTGTGGGAAGATGAGCAGATACTATTTGACTCTGACTTCCCGCAGATTTTCGGACGCTTCTTCGATTCAGAAGGCAATCCGGCGGGGCCCAGTTTCCCGGTCTATGAGAATTGGGATCCCACAGGATTGGCGACCGTAGATTACGGTAACTCGACCGGTGTTGTGCCGCGCGGTGCTTACGAACAGCCACGCGCATCCCTCAACAACCAGGTCGGTATGGTGATTAACGCCACGAATATTATGCCCGACTTCCCGGACGCGACCATCCAGCAATTGGCGGAAGCCTTCGCCGGCGTAGCGTTCTTGACCGAACCCGTGGTTCGAATCTTCGAGAACCCCTTCTACGTTGACGTCGACTCTTGGGAACTTCATTAATGCGTTTCTCAAAATGACACGAATAATAAGGGCGGGTCCTTCGGGGCCCGCCCTCTTACTTTGGTTCAATACGTGTTGGTGTATCCGGTTATAGAACCGGCGCGCTTCGGCTCTCTTTCTTGTATTTCTCCAAAAGACCTTCCAGACGTTTGACGACGTCCGGTTTTTTCGCACATAGGTTCGTTGTTTCAGACGGATCGTTTTTTACATCGTAGAGTTGGACCGTAGGATCGGCCTCCTCTCCGCTACCACTCCAGCCGCCCGAGCCTCTCCCCTGGATAAACTTCCACCGGCCCTGCCGTATGGCGAACATCCCATTGCTCGAATGATGAACCGTCGCTTCACGGATCGGTGTCTCATAACCCTCACCGGTCATTGCGGACAGGATATTATAACTGTCTTCCCCGGCGGTCTTCGGCAACTTGGTACCGACAATCTTCGCACAGGTCGCGATGAAATCCACATGGCAGACGGTCTCGTCACTGGTTGTCCCAGGTTGAATGTGCCCTGGCCAGCGGGCGATAAACGGCACGCGGTGACCGCCATCCCACACATCGGCCTTGATACCGCGGAAAATATGACTCGGATTGTGTCCGTATTTTCGCACAGTTCTCGGTGCCCCGTTCATATTCGTGCCGTCACGAGCGGGGGAACCGTTGTCGCTGGTGAAGATTACAAGTGTATCTTCCTCCTGTCCCGATTTGCGAAGCGCCCGGAGGACTTCGCCTACGGTCCAATCCACTTCATGAACGAAATCACCGTACCGGCCCGCTCCTGATTTCCCCTGGAATTTCGCGGTCGGCGCAATTGGGGTATGCGGTGCGGTCAGCGGCATATAGAGGAAAAAAGGTTTGCTCTGTTTCCTTTTGAATAGCGCTTCGCCCGGTTTGGCGTGGACGTAATCCACAGCCCGTCTCGCCAGGGCGGGCATGACATCCTCGAGGTTCCAGTTCTTGAGCATGGGGCCCGGGTTCCCGAACATCGTGCTGGGTTTCTTTTCTGTAGGGATGCCCAGCGTGCGATCGTTCTCGATGAAGCAGTACGGCGGAAAATTGGGCACGTCGTCGCCGAAGTAATAATCGAAACCTCTCGTCAGCGGCCCACCGCCGATGGGTTGCGTGAAGTCGATTTTGGAACTGTATTCGGGTCGGATTTTCTTGTCGTATTTCCCAATAGGGAGTCGATCGTTGATGCTGGAGCCGTCGGTTGTAGCCCACTCCCAACCAAGGTGCCACTTGCCGATGCACGCAGTCGTATAGCCTTGGTTCTGAAGCAAGCGGCCAACGGTCAGCCGGTCTCGCTCGATCAACGGCCCATCCCACGGCCAGAGAACACTATTCTTCAACTCGGTTCTCCAAGCGTATCTTCCCGTCAGTAGACCGTACCGCGTCGGGGAGCAGACCGCCGACGGTGAATGCGCGTCTGTAAAACGTATTCCGTCGTGGGCGAGACGGTCGAGGTGAGGTGTCGGAATTTTCGATTCGGGATCCTGGCACGCCAAGTCCCCGTATCCCATATCGTCCGCAAGAATAAAGACTATGTTGGGGAGGCGTCCTACGTTTGCCGCAGCCGCACTGTTCCTCGGGAGGGTAGCGGCGAGCGTTCCCAAGCCCGCGGCTCTTAGAAAACCGCGCCGATCGAAGCGGCTTGGCGAGTTGTTTTCGTTCTTTCGTGGTGGTTCAGAGGTTTTCATTGTTTCTACTCTTTTCCCGTGTGTGTGGAATCGTCCCTGGGTACTGTTCGTCGATCGACCGGAAAGGGGAGCCGGCCGAATTCTCTCTCGATCTTCTTGTTATAGAAAAGTTTGTCGGCGAAATCCATGAGCGCCCGCCAATCCTCCGCTAAATGATCGTGCTGACCGGTTCGGAAATGAATACCTATTTTATCGTGCGCGTCTAAGAAGTCATAGACGCGTTTTGCGGCGAGGTGGGTTTGTTGTGTGCCGTAGGGGTTGGCCCACAGGTCGTCGATGCTGTCTGTGCTCAGCAATCCACGCGGCGCAACCAGCGCCTTTAGATAATGTAGATCGAAAGGAAGATGACTTTCCTTGTCGGAAAAGAGGTTTAATTTTTTGTGGAACCAATGTGGAAAATTGGTGGTAATGATCTTCAGGCTTTCGGATTTCTTGCCGAGGATGCGGAAACATCCGGCTCCACCCGCGCCGCTGCCGTTGGGGACAGTGAGGGCGATACGTTTGTCCATCGCGCCGAGGAGCAAGGCGGCTTTGCCGTCGCGGGAGTGCCCGGTGACGGTGATGCGGCTGCTGTCCACAGTATCCAAGGTGATGAGATAGTCGATGATTCGAGAGCCGCCCCAGGCCCAGACGGCGAGTGTGCTCCAGTCATAATCCGGGTATGCGGCCTGCGCGGGGCCGACCGTTTCCTTTTCGTCGGGGTCGAAATCGTTCCGAATATACTCTGCAACCATGTAGCCGCGCCGCACGATCTCCTCAACGATGGGGACCGCGCCGAGAC
>CAYTDF010000439.1:0-4566 GCA_964436365.1 uncultured bacterium
GCTATTTGGCTGCGGCGCACTCGGTCTTCTGGCCATGACGGCACCCACGCGCGCGGCCCCCAAAGGCCACTTCGCGGTGCGGGCCCAGACAGGGCAGGGTATCTTGGCTGCCGCTCTCCTCGTGGGGCTCGGCGCGGTCGCGGTCACAGGGATATGGTTCGGGAAACTGGCTTCCGCCGATCAGCGTATCGGGCGAGCTAGGACGTATGATTACGTCTATAAAGATACCGCGTGGCTGCAAGCGAGAGGGACCACCGCCGCCGAGACGCTCGCCAAAGGCATCAGGGAACTGAACCGCTCGTTGGAACTGGTGCCGTACTCCGCGGGTGCAGGACGTCTCTGGGCGGACATGATGTACAAATACGCGTATAAAGTCCAAGAGCCTACGGTATTTGTGGGTGCGATCGCTGCCTACGAGCATGCGATCAAGACGTTCGCGTTCTACCGGTTGGATTACGCCATCGGCCGGTGTCACGCCTTCCTGTTCCAGTATTACCGCGAAAGAGATCGGGAAGACGAGGCGCGGCAACACTACGCGGAAGCCGTCTCATGGCATCGAAAAGCGATCTTCGTCTATCCATTTCATTACGACATGATTCGCGAACTGGGTGTGCTGATGCACGAGGGTGGCGAGACGGTTGAAGCGATGGCGCTCTATCAAAAAACGCACCTCCGTTACCGCGATGTCGAACCCGGTTTCACCGAGCACATCCAGACCCACGGCCAGCAAGCGGCGCGCGATCTTCGGCGGCACGATACCGCGCATTTCCTGTTCTCTGCCGCCACCAGTTTGGAGCCGGAGAATCGATCCTTTGCCGAATCGTTGATCGGGTATTACATGATGACCGGGCGCGCGGATTACGCCTTGGATGTCGGGCAGCGTTATCTTTGTGAGCGACCCCGTGATGTGGATATCCTCGGCCCGGTTTTCGCGGTGACTATCGACGGGGGTGACGATGGCGCGGCCCTGGCCGGTACACGGTACGTTCTCCAACTGATGGAGGAGCAGACGGCTCTCGAGGGGTGGGAACCGGTCGCCTTGGTAAAAGAAATTGTCAAAAGCTATCTGAGCGCGGGGCGAACCGATGACGCACGCGCTGTCTGCGACGCCGCGATGGAGGTCTTACCGGAAGGTGACCGCCGGAGAGCGGTGGCCGAATATCGGGACGGTCTATAGAGTGGCCCTACATGAAGTGAGGACGAACAATTATGAACGCATTGGTGATTGGAAGCGGTGGACGAGAGCATGCCCTGGTTCGCAAACTCGCGTTGTCTCCGCAGTTGGAAACGGTTTACGTCGCACCTGGGAATCCTGGGATGGAAGAATCGGGTACGTGTGTGATGCTGGATACATCCGATCAAGGCAGCGTCGCCGCGTGGGCGAAGGATAAATCTGTCGACTTAGTCGTGATTGGACCCGAGGTACCGCTGGCCGAAGGGTTGGCCGACACCCTAACGGGCGCGGGGATTCCGACGTTCGGGCCTTCGGCGAAGGGAGCGGAGATCGAGAGCTCCAAAGCTTTTGCGAAAGGGCTTATGCAGAAGTATGGCATCCCGACTGCGGAATTCGTGCGTTGCCAAACATTCGAGGAAGCTCAAGCGGCCATTGACGATTTCGACGCCCGAGGGATACGTGCGGTTGTGAAAGCCTCCGGACTGGCCGCCGGAAAGGGCGCGGTCGTGACCGACACCGCTGCCGAAGCCAAGGCCACGGCCAAAGAGATGATGGTCGACCGCATCTTCGGCGAAGCCGGTGACGTCGTGGTCATCGAAGAGCGGATGAGTGGCCCGGAGGTGAGTATCTTCGCGTTGACCGATGGTACGCACGCCGTGATTCTCCCCCCCTCGCAAGATCACAAGCCCATCGGCGAGGGCGATACCGGACTCAACACCGGGGGCATGGGCGCGTACTGCCCCGTTCCTATCATGAATGACGCATTGCTCCAGGAGATTGTCGATACGGTCTTGCTTCCGACCGTCCAGGCTCTCGAAAAGGAAGGGCGGCCTTACTGCGGTTGCTTGTATGGCGGTCTGATGATGGTCGATGGAAAGTCCAAGGTGATCGAGTTCAACTGCCGATTTGGCGATCCGGAGACACAAGCCGTTCTGGCCGCGTTCGATGAAGACCTATTCCCGATCTTGCTGGACTGCGCCATGGGGAGGCTCACCGGAACACGGATCGTCCCCGCCGATCGAGCGGCGGGGATGGTTGTCCTCGCTTCCGGCGGGTATCCGGGGGGCTACGAAAAGGGCAAGACCATCCGGGGGTTGGAGACATTCAGCGACGAGACCGACCTCTGGGTTGTCCATGCCGGAACCAAGCGTGACCAAGAGCGCATCGTCACCTCGGGTGGGCGGGTCTTGGGCGTTGTCGGTACAAGCGATGCGGGGCTCATTCCCGCTCTCGATCGCACCTATGAAGGCGTCCGCCGGATCGAGTTTGAGAACGCATATTACCGCAAGGATATTGGATACCGGGTGCGAAACGCGTAGCCGGTTTCCCGCCGTTCAGATACCGCTCAGATCGTTGGCGGCGTTAGGGCTAGCAGAGTCTCCCACATCGTTTCGTCGGTCTTGCAGGCCAGCAGTTTGTTCCGCACGTCCGCTTTGGCGAAGGTCCGGACAAACGTCGACAACAGTCGGAGATAGAATGCGCTGGCCGTCGACGGGATAACCAGTAGGAAAATGATCTTCACTTTGTGACCGTCCGGGGCGTCGAAGTCCATTCCCTTCTTCTTCAACCCCAGCGCGAAGGTCAACACACCTCGTTCGCTGGTCCGGCTGTGCGGGAACGCCAGCGCGCTCCCCACGGCGGTGCTGGTGATGGATTCGCGGCGCATGACCTGCTCGGTCAGGGCGTTCGCGTCTTCGACGTACTCCTTCTCTTCCATCCACGCGGCCAATTCCGCGATTGCGTCGTCGCGAGTCGCCGCTTTCAGGCTCGGAATCATCAGTTCCCGCGCCGAAAAGCGGATCAAACCGTGGGAGGGACGGGTGGCGTCGAATTCGCGGTTCTTCAGATGAGGCGACATGCCCTCTGTCGAATAGAGAATACGGCCGCAGGTATCACACTGCACGACGCGCTGGTAACTGGTCAATTGCTGACCGAGCCGCGGAGGAATCGTCGCGCCGCATCCCATGCACGCGTTGTTGATCACCGGTACGACGGCTTGCAGATCGCGTCCATGAAGTCTCTGAAAGAGATTCGCAACGTTCGGAGGCAACTGGCTTTGCAGTTCTTCTATCGCCTCGTCGAGTCCGGCGAGGCCCTTTTGGTCGGAGACAGCCGCTTGCTGGGCTCGTGCTTCGCAGAGCTCCTGCAGCTGGAGAACATGATTCACCAATCGCGCCATTATTGCATCTCTTTTCTTTGGTTTTCGTATATTAAGTGGCGTCGTCTCGTACCGACACGCCCGTTCACCTTTAGGTGTTCGTATCGTCTTTCGGGAGGTTGCGGTGTGTCCCGTCGCAGAAGGGAAGATTGCCAGACTTTCGGCAACCGCACCATGCGACTTGTTTGGCTTCCTCGAGTGTAACTCGCAACGGCAGCGCTCCGGTACCTTTGTGGCTACCGTCGCAGTATGGCTGATTCTCCGCCAAGGTACAGGTGCAATACGATCTGTCACCGGGGGATTCTGAACGAACATGCGGCCCTTGCTGTTTTGCGCCCATCGATTCGCCTCTCTCCAAGGTCCTGCCCGCCTCTCAGAAACCATATCACGAGCGTTCGGGAGCGGAAAAGGTTGTGTCGTTGCAGCCTGGCTCTTTGGTTCCACGATTCACCTTCGTGGACCTGTCTTGACTCAACGTGCCGCGCACCCAATCATCCCACCTCGGCCTCCCACCTCGGCCTCTCTCATCGGGTGGGGCTTCGAACATGGGGAAAGCCGAGATTGTCACGGGGATACGGGACGTTGTCCTGAGCCGAGCAGCGATGGGAAGAACCGGGTGGCATTCTCGTGGGTTACACCTTGTGTAACTTGGATCTGTTGACATGCGCGGGCCGCGCCCCGGATACTACCGCGTGAAGGCTGCGATAGCTTTGAGTAATGGATCCCAGCCCGGGGCTTGGGGGGGCGGGGGATCGCCAGGCCTTTTGTTTGTAATGCACTGATTGGTATAGGGTTGAAGAACATGAACGACGCCAACTTCGTCCATCTGCACGTCCATTCCGAGTACAGCCTTCTCGATGGAGCGGCACGTATAAACGATCTGACTTCCGGTGCCCAAGCAATGGGCATGGAAGCACTGGCGCTGACCGACCACGGCGTGATGTACGGTGCGCTCCAGTTCTATATTGCGTGCACCAAAGTCGGCATCAAGCCAATCGTCGGGTGCGAGGTCTACACCACGCGGGGAGAGACGCCCCGTTCCGACAGAAAACTGGTTCTGGATAGCGAAGGCAACCGCGATCCCAACGAAAAAGGGACCCATCACCTCGTCCTTCTGGCCAAGGATCGAGAAGGCTACCAGAACCTCATGCGGATTGTCTCCGCATCGCACCTGGAGGGCTTCTATTACAAACCGCGGACCGACCGGGCTCTGCTGCGAGAGCATTCGCAGGGC
>CAYTDF010000439.1:4576-4806 GCA_964436365.1 uncultured bacterium
GTCCCCGCTCACATCCTGCGTGATCGCTACGAAGAGGCGCGCAAGACTGCCGAAGCCTATCGGGACATCTTTGGTGAAGAGAACTTCTATCTCGAGGTTCAAGCCAACGGTATGGAAGAGCAGGACCGTGTCAATCGGGCCTGCCGCGAGATTGGCAAGGAAATCGGCGTTCCCCTCGTTGCCACAAACGACGTTCATTACATCAAGACCCAGGATGCCACCACCCAGGA
>CAYTDF010000440.1:0-4804 GCA_964436365.1 uncultured bacterium
ACTCATTGGTAACGTTCTGGAGCTCTCTGAGACTCTTATCCTCCAGGTTGTTGAGTAGCGGATGTTCGGGCAGAGTCACGGGCTCCATTTGTGTGGCGTCGGCTATCATCGCCTTACCGTTTCGTCCGGCGCGCGGTCTCGCCGCGACCTTTCCGGGGCGCACGGAACCACGCGCCCTCTTGGGCAACTCGGCGATTCGCTTATCCCGAAAGCGATTCAGCCTGCTCCGCAGTTCCAAACGCTGTTCTTTGTTCAGATTTCGGAGAGGCTTGTAGTGCTGGATGACCGTGGCGCGCACGCCTTCCCCGGAAATATGCACGCGGTCGACACCCCTGAGAAACTGCCCACCGACTAGTATTTGGAAGACGGTTCCACGCTGCCCGCCGCTGGGGTAGAGATAGCCGACATGCGGCTCTTTCGGCTTCGACTGGCTCCACGCAGTCGCAGCGAGCACGCTCATCGCCACAAGCAAGAACCGTTTGGAAACTCTCATCGCGCGCTTCCTCTTCTCAGATGATTTCGGTGAGACGACCGCCACTTTGCACACCGTCCTCGGACGACGGCATGACGCGAACATCCAAACCCCGTTGGTTCGGAAGCGGTCCTTCGGGATCGATGCCGAGCTGTGCATACATGCTGCCAATCAGGTCGCACGGGTAGACGGGGCGTTCGGCCACTTCCTCACCTGTCGCGTCCGAGGCTCCGACGACGGCACCGCCTTTGAACCCACCCCCGGCCACCACGGCAGAGAAACACTTACCGTAATGGCTCCGGCCACCGTTCCAGGGTGAATCCCACTTGACTCTTGGAGAGCGCCCAAACTCGCCACTCCACCATACGATGGTGCTGTCAAGCAGGCCACGATCGGTCAAGGTTACATAGGGCACACCGCGCTCCACGAGTCGACGGGCCATCAGACAGGACTGACCGAACGTGTTGCGGCCGTACCGATCCCGGAGCGGCTCTTTTTCCTCCGACAGATCGAACAGCTGTCTGGTGTCTCCAAACATCAAGTCGTAAGCATTCTCCTCACACCGGTCGAGCCGTTCGAAATGCGGGTTTTCCGGCATGGCCTTGCCCAACGAATCAAGAGTGTGGAGTAGTTCGCGACGGTCCCGCTGGCGTCGATCGGAAATACCTTGGGCGACGATCCCCTCCACCACGAATGTGCGCTGGTTGGGATCCCCACCGGTCGCGAACGGTTTGTATCGCTGCCCCAAAAAACCCGCTTCCGAGAAACGTCCTTGTGGCGTCGTCAAGACGATGTAGGGCGGTATCTTCTCCGTGTACCCGCTATCGTATCCTTTGAACCTGAAAACAACGGCCCCGGCACAGGGGTAAAGCAATCGCCCGGGCTTGCGGCCGGTTTGGGTGATGTAGGATGCCGTTTCATGGGCATTCACGCCGTGCGTCATGCTGCGTACGATCGCGTACTTATCGGCCTGCTGCGCCAGGAGCGGCAGGAGTTCGCCAACCTGGATACCGTCCACATTGGTTGGAATCGCCTTGTTGAGAGGGCCGCAATAATCGTAACCGGCATCCGGTTTGGGATCGAAGGTGTCTAGGTGAGCCGGACCGCCCCACATCCAAATTTGAATCACGGACTTAGCCCGTGCCGGTTTACCGACGGTTTGGGCCCATAGAGCACTCGGCTGGAAGAAGGAGGCTCCGGCCGCGCCGAAAAGAGTCCGCTTCAAGACCTCGCGCCGGGTTATGACAGTTGTCGTTTTTCGCTCGCTCATGTCCATCTCCTCGTTCTCTGTCCTCCAGATTCGCCTTCGCCACACGGTGATTGGCTCAGTGCCGATAGAGAAACTCCTTCGTATTGATCAGCGCCCAGGCAAGGTCGATGGAGGCCTGCTTCAGCGTCACGTCGCCACTCTGGCAATACTCCACGGAAGCGGCCAGCTCCGCCTGCGTCGGGTAGCGCGACAATAGGGTCAGATAGAGCGAGCGGACCACTGAGCGACGATTCCCCTTGGAACTCTTGAGTAATCGTTGCAGACGCCGACTCCGTTCGATTTTGCGCTGAATATGAGTCGAGTTGAGAAGGTGCAATCGCTGGGCATCCGTGGGCTGGTTGTTGCGTTCGGACTCCAAGCCTGTGTCGCGAGCCGGCCGACCGTACATTTCGAGGAACGAGCTGCCGATGCTGCCATCCGCCAATTCGATTGTGCGATGTTCTTCGGGAATGAATGTAAAAGGTTCCGGGATGGGACTCGAATAGCTCTCGTTGCCTCCGAAAATGGAACAGAGCGCATCGATCAACACTTCGGCATCCAATCGACGCACGGGATACTGCGCAAAGAGGGCTTCGGAATCCTGGTGGCCGCTACGCGGAATCGGAGATTGCTGATAGATGCGTGAGTTGAGAATCAAACGGTAGATCGGCCGAAGATCGAACTTGGCCTTTACGAGTTCTTCTTCCAGGTAATCAAGCAATTCGGGATGCACGGCGGGATTGTCTGGCCGGATATCGTCCGGCTCGTGGATGACGCCTCGGCCCAGCAGCCAAGACCACAGGCGGTTCACGATGTTGCGGGCAAACCAAGGGTTGTCCGGTGCGATCAGCCAGTCGGCAAAGACCTTCCGTGGATCTTCGGTCGGTGGAATCCGCACAGTGACGCCGTCGGGAAAAACGCCCACCAGGGGAGTGGCCGACGCCGGGTCGAGACAGACGATCTCTTCTTTCCACTCAGCGGTCTTCTTGTACGCAATCCTGGAAAAGAAAGCCTCCATACCGGATCGCCGCGCCTCCGGCCATCCCTCCATTCGCACGCCCATGAAGGTCAAGCCGACCGCCGCGGCAAGAGCGGAGGGTTCTTGGCCTTGGACCGCGCGGTAGAAATTGACCGGGGGTACACGAAAGTTGCTGCCGCTCGAAGTCAGCAACTCTCGGACAAAACGATCGTAGGGCATATTCGACGCGATGGAGTCGCGGATCCAGCGATGATAGGCCTGCACCGCGTTGGGCCACAGATTAATGGGGAATTCCGACTTGACCCGTAGCAGATCACACCACTTCAGCGACCAATAATCGGCAAACTCCTCGCGCTCCAGGAGTGAATCGATCAATTTCGCGCGTTTGTTGAGACTGCGATCCTTGAGAAAGCCGTTGACTTCTTTCGGGGTCGGTAATGTTCCGATCACATCCAAATGGACTCGGCGGACAAAAAGCCCGTCCGAGCACAAGTTTGCGGGTTCGATTCCACGCGCTTTCAACGTTGCCACGACCAAGTCATCGATGGGATTCGACGATACGAATCCCGGGCCACGCTCAAACAGACGCACAGCGCTTGGCTCAGCGCCCAGTCCGTCGGTGGCGATCGCAAACAGAACAAGTGCAATTAGGTATTTCGTCATTGGACTCAACGATCAAGAAACGTTCGTAACTCATTGACAACCAGTGCCATAGATAAAGACCGGCACAGGCCTATCTCTCGTTTGAACAGTATAACACGGGTCTGGTTTTGCGGCACAATGTGCCATGTGCGAAATACACACCCGGACCACAAGAATCCTATAGACAAACGTAATCTTCACGGAGATATTGTCTCTTCCAAAATTCATTTCCGATTGACAGAAGCAGAATACCCGACTCTTGCAGGCACGTGCCCGAAACCGATACTTCGTTCGTGCGCACCCTAGATTCCTCCGGCGAAAACACTGTGGAGAGAGGCTCTAGGAGTCGAGTCGCGTTGCGGTACCTCCGTCTCCTTGGACGATTGCCCTCTGGGGAGAGCGTGCGTACACTAAACAGGATTCGATATCAGACCGTTGGGGCAGATCGCTCGGAGCGGGACGATGTTGACGTTTGGCTATCAAGACAAGGAGACGGCGATGAAACGGCGCGATTTTCTAGCGGGAGCGGTCGGCACACTGAGCGGGCTGCTTATGGGAAGCGAAGCAAAGGGCGCGGCGCGTCCCCCCAATGTTGTTTTGATCCCAATCGACGATCTCGGCTGGCGTGACCTGGGCTGCTGCGGGGGAACCGAGTTCGAAACCCCCAATATCGATCGGTTGGCCCAGCAGGGCCTACGGTTTACACAAGCCTATTCCGATTGCCCCGTCTGTTCGCCCAGCCGTGCCGCTCTGTTGACAGGAAAGAACCCGGCCCGGCTTCAGTTTACGGGACACATCACTGCAATCGGCAGACACCGGCATCCAGACGACAGCCGTATTATCCCACCCGACGACCGCATGGATTTGCCGCTCGAGGAGATTACCCTGGCGGAAGCGCTCCAGCCCGCTGGATATGTATCGGCTAGTATTGGCAAATGGCACGTTGGGGATAAGGGCTATTGGCCCGAGGAGCAGGGTTTCGACTTGAATGTCGGTGGCTGGACGCACGGCAGCCCACCCAACTATTTCTATCCCTACACGGCCCCGGAAAAGGAGTGGAACCCGTCCATCCCCACGATGAAGGGGGGAGAGCCGGGCGAATACCTGACCGACCGGTTGACGGATGAATCGATCCGATTCGTCGAGAAGCACAAGGACAAGCCGTTCTTTCTGTATCTGCCCCATTATGCGGTCCACACCCCCCTGCAAGCCCCAGCGGAACTGGTGGAAAAGTACAAGAAGAAGCTTGCGGGCCGAAATACAGGCGTGGACCCGATCTATGCGGCCATGGTGGAGAGCGTCGACCAGAATGTGGGGCGGCTGTTGAACGTTCTCGACCGGCTCGGACTGACGGAGAACACCGCGGTCATTGTTACTTCCGATAACGGGGGGCTCTGTAGCGCGACCAATAACACTCCGTTGCGCGAAGGCAAGGGCTGGCTCTACGAAGGCGGTATACGCA
>CAYTDF010000441.1:0-4797 GCA_964436365.1 uncultured bacterium
GGGTGGGTCAAACCGGGCGACGGTCAATGGGTCAAACTACCCCGACGACTGACACCAGCGTTTCTGGATAACCCGTCTCTAAACACGGGAACTACGATGGAGGAATCGGGTACGGTCTCAGAGAGACGCTGCTTCTGGAGGTCGAGTCATGGAAAACATCAACTGGATTACGACGCAAGGCGATTCCACATCTGTGCTGATCGTTCTCGCACTTGGGGTCCTCGCATTCTGCTTTGGCGGGATGGCTCTCGCACGGTACCGGCGGTGGATGACCAAGCGACTGTTTTCCCACGAACTTGAAAGCCTCGCTCTCACCGACTCAGAGCAGGAAGCGTTTTCGCGCATGGTTCTGCAACACGCTTCCGACGAACCGGCCAAAGTGCTTTATTCTCTACCCGCTTTCGACAGAATCGTCTCTAGGGAAATCGAGCGTGTGCTCGCCTCCGCCGCTTCACAAGAAGCCAAAGAGACATTCATTTCGCTCGTCTATGACATCCGGCTCAAGACGTTCCACGCCGTAGACGAGGAGCAGGTCGTCGCCGTGTAACCACCCGATTCGGACAACAAGAGACAGCCCAAAAAAGCCCAGCAAACGCTGGGCTTTTTCTATGTTTGCGAACACCCTCGGCGCTCCCGTGACCGGAAACCGTTCGTGCGGTGTCTCGCGTGCGACAGACGCCCGGATCTACTGTAAACTCCCATCATGGCACGGCGTACACTCATCTCACTCGTCCTCATCGTGACGGCAGCGGGGCTGATTCCGAGGCTTCTTTGGGCGGGATTCCCGCATCCAAAGCCGTTCTCGGACGCCGAGGACTATCATGCCTGCGCACTCGGACTGCTGGAGGGACGCGGGATGATGCAAGAGGAAGGATACCGTGCCTACCGTCCACCGCTGTATCCACTCTTTCTCGCGGGGGTCTACCGGCTGGTCGGAGTGGATGTTCGCGCTGCGTATAGAGCCCAAGCGATTCTCGGCGCGATTTCGTGCGGGCTGCTGGCCTTACTTGCTCTTTGGCTGTTCAAGCCGCTGCGTTTGCCCGGCCCTGCCTGGTGGCCAGCGCTGGCGTGCGGGCTGGGGCTCGCCCTTTTTGACATTCACATCTTCATGGTTGGCGTACTGATGTCGGAGACGCTCTTCGTCTTCCTGCTCCTGGGATGGCTCCTGGCCCTCGTCGAGGCGCGCACGCGTGGGCGTTGGCTCTCGATTGTGGCTGCGGGCCTCCTTCATGGGCTCATGGCGCTATGCCGCCCACTTGCCGTGGCCTATATCCCTGTGAGTCTGTTTTTCCTCTGGAATTGCCGGGAGAGGTCGGGGAGTGAGGCGTCCGAAAGAGGAGCGAATGCAGGTCTTTGGCGGGTCTTGCCGTTTGTGCTCTACCTGGCAGTGGTTGTTGTGACGATCGCGCCGTGGACCGTACGCAACGCGCTGGTACTGGGGCGTTTTGTGCCTATCTCCACCAACGGAGGTGTGAATTTCTATATCGGCCATCACCCTGGCTACAGCTACTGGTCCACTGGCGATAAAGAGGGGATTCGGCAGGCGACCGAACTCAACGAGGTCGACGAGAGTGCGCGGTTTTTCCACCTGGGTTGGGAACAGATACTCTCCAGCCCACGGCAGACGCTGGTTGATAGCGCCGCGAAGCTCCGGTATCTCTTTACGACCCGCGTTCCACCTTGGCCTTTTGGCGCTCAGGGATCGACTGTCGGATTCGAGCGTCTCTCTCTCCTAACATGGGTGCAATGGGGGCCGCTCCTCGCTCTCTTGGCTTTGGTGGGGGCCCTGCTTTTGCTCTTACGTGACCGGTCGGCCCGCCTTTTTGGGGGACTGGTGGCCTGTCATCTGGCAGCTGTTATCGTCTTCTTCGCTCGATCTCGTTTTCGTTTGCCGCTGGATCCGCTCCTTCTCTTGTCGGTGGTCGGAGGATTGGGTCTCGTTCTGAGATGGCTCAGGGAACGATACGGCGATGCGAAACCTGGGGAAACCGATTGCCGTGATGAAATGTAAGGACTATCCTATAATTGGGTGTAGGATGCGTTGGACGACGATACCTGTCGAGAAAGGGTTGAGTCCGGCAGGATTGCGCCGATACCTTGAAGGATGTCCGCGAGAACGGACCGCACTTGTCTGGGTGCGCCCGTGTGGTGAGCCTCGAGAGCCCGCCACGATCGAGCGACAACAACTTCGGGGATGCTCTGACATCGGCGTTGTCCGCCCTACAGCACCAACATGAAGAACTCTTCCTTTTCGAATCCCTTGCCCGACCAGATGAACCACGTCTCTCCCAAAGGCGAGCGGCTGGTGTTCATGGTCAGGAAAGATGTGAAACGGCTACTCGAGGCCGGGCGCAACTCCTTCAATGAAAGAGATGTGGAAGGGGCTCTCGCGCAGTACGAACGCGCCCGCGAGATCGATCCAAACTGTGCTCTGGTCTACTTTAACCTAGGTTACGTCTTTCATGAGGACGGGCGGTACGAGCACGCCCGGGACAGCTATCAGAGAGCCATCGATCTAGAACCCACCTGCTCTCTCTTTCTGGAGCATCTCGCCCGGCTCAGCTTTGAAACCCTCGATTACTCCGAATCCATCCGTCTGTTCAGCCGCGCCAGTCTGGTGGGTACGATTCAGCCGGTCAGTTTGGGCTTGTGGGGCAGGGCGCTTTTCGAGGCGGGCTTGTACAGCGATGCCATACAGGCATTCGAACAGCTTCTGCGCCGGGACGCACAAGAAACCATTCAGGTCGGTGCGCGTTTTTGGCTGATCGCATCCTATCTGCGTCTAGAGCGTCTCGCTCAGGCTCGGCAGGTTTCGGCTGAGTTGCTGGACAAAGAGAGCATCGACCACAAACTCCTGCTCGATCTCGGCGAGAATTTCCTAAAAGTCCGCTGCCTGGACCTTGCCCGCGAAGTCTTCGAACGGCTGGCCATGGAGTGGGAGGAACTGCTGATCGCCCGCCTGCGGCTCGAAGATATCTGTCGGCTCGAGGAGCGCATCGCCGACCACATGCCACAGCTGTTCCAGGGCGATGAAGATCATGTTCTGCACCACCTCACCCATCTCAAGCACTTTGGCACCGACAAGATCAGCCGCGCTCTGATCATGCTTTTCTCGTCACCCTCGCCACTGATTCGAGAGGCTGTCATCCACTACCAGACCGCGTTCGGGTACGACGTCAGCGACCACATGCATATGCTTCTCGAAGATCCCGTCGCGTACGTACGACGGGCGGCGTACGGTTACTTCTCGGAACGTGACGATCCCGCGTTCGTTGAGCTGATCGAGTGCGGTCTTGACGATTCCGACAGCGAAGTTCAGACCATCGCTGCCGATTATCTTTCTCGTCACGCCAAGATGCCAGTTCTTCCTCATCTGGAGCTGACACTGCAGGCGGCGGGCGATGACGAGGAACTTCGCCGTGTGCTTCGGGCCGCTATCGCCAGTGTCAAACGGCGGCACCAGAGCACGATCGACGAGCTCTACGCGACATCGGTGGCGGCCCGTGAACGTGACCTGAGAAAGCCTTGGTGGCGCAAACGCTGGGTTCTTTCGCTACAGGCGGTGCTGATCCTTTACCTGATCTGGAAGATCCTCGCTTCTCTCTTCCCCGTGGCCGGCTAGAGCGTCGCCCCCTCCGCGGCCCTGTCCGGTCCCCTAAAGACCTCCGTCCCCTCGCCTGCCAAGACGCCTGCGCGCCGAGGCGCTACTCTTCTTTCTGAAGCCGTACGGACCGATCTCTAATTTCGCGGCATGCCGAGACCATTTACGCAGGATCCATGACTGAAACGACTCTCGTACAAGGCGATTTGCAGAGAGCGACCAAGATGTTCGCCGCCGATCTACATCATCCCGGCGGCCGGAACGAAGAGATCGAACGTTTCTTCTTGGAAGTCCCGGAAAGCGTGCAGTCCATTTTTCTGCTCGGCGACATTTTTGAGTATTGGGTTAACGACCCGGAATTCATCGAGGAGCGCTATGGCGCTTTTCTCCAGATGTCGGCGGGCGGTGTCGACATCTTTTTCATCGAGGGGAACCGAGACTTCCTCGCATCGCACTACTTCGAGGACGAACCTTGGATCCATGTTCTGCCGAATCCATCGATCATCGATATCGACGGCCGGACGGCCTATATCGGCCATGGAGACGAACTCTGCTGGAGCGATTATCTGTATCAGGCCTACAAGCTTGTCATCCGCAGCCGCCCCATGCGGGCCATCGCCGATAGACTGCCCGGGCATTGGAAACAGCGCATTGCCGCGCGGATGGCAGAGAAAAGCACACAACTCACCCGCAAACGCACGCGGAGCGCTCTCCGGGTTCCGGCGCGTGCCTACCGCTACATGATCCGCACCGGCATCGATGTGATCATCCACGGCCATTTGCACGATACCTATCAACGGAACATCGAATCTGACGGCCGTGCCGGTGTCGTATTGGCTTTTGGCTGGCAAGAGGGACGCCGGAATCTGATCTTGCTGTGAGCGAAACTCACGGGCCGTCGTTCCCTTCTACTTTCGTGAGTTGGACTCGCACACCTGTAGGCAGCGTCCACGCAAGCGTATTGCCCTCGATTCTCCAGCTCTGGAGCACGCTGGGTTTGCCGACGCGGGGGCTGATGTGAATCTTGTCGCCTTCGACTCGATACTTGCCGCGCGCGGTTCTGTCGCCAACCTTCTTGCTGTATTTGCTCTTCGCTCCGAAGCTGTAAATAATCACATCCCCACGATTGTTTACCTGTTTCCAGGCTCCGCCAACGGGTGGCAGATCTTCAGCGGGTGGCGGAGGTTCCGCGCATC
>CAYTDF010000442.1:0-315 GCA_964436365.1 uncultured bacterium
ACCGGTTCCAGAGCGGCGGCCTCAGGGGGTGTCGACTCGGGAAGTACGGGCGGCGGCCCGGCTGTTTCCTCGAAGATCTGGTAGACATTGACTGCGATTCGGTGAACCGAGAGACCGGTTCCGGCCGTGATGGCCCGTACGATCTTGCCTCGCAACACCTGGGCTTCGCGCCAAATCTTCGTGTCGAAGCGAACCTGCACGGGCACCGTGATGTCCACGCAACCTTCCACAAATTCGAGTCGAATCCCTGCATCTTTCCGTCCAAAGAACCCACCATCCGCTCGGCTGCTCGCCAAACGGAAGTTCTTCGACCGG
>CAYTDF010000442.1:325-4791 GCA_964436365.1 uncultured bacterium
TTCCTCAACCACAAACCGCTCAATGATTTCAGCCGCAATCGAGACCCGGCCAAACTCAGTTTCATATTGCCCACAGGCATCTGGAGCCATTGCAATCACCTCAGTACTACTTTCAATATAACTCCGAATATCGGCATCCTCAACCTTAAACGATGCAAAGAGAGGTCAGGTTTCACGATCCGAGCATCTGTTCAACAAATCCAGTGTGTGTTTCACCGGTCGAAACCTCCCGCGTCTCCAGAAGACGTAGATGGAAAGGCGCGGTGGTGTGTACACCCTCAACGACAAACTCATTCAAGCAACGCTTCATGCGCGCGATCGCTTCTTCACGCGTACGCCCGTGAGCCAAGACCTTCGCCAACAAGGAATCGTAGTGGGGCGGAACCATGTATTCGGCGTAGATATGCGTGTCGATGCGGATGCCCGGCCCACCCGGCAGGTGAAGCGCGGTGATCTTACCTGGGGAAGGCCGAAAACCGGCGGTCGTATCCTCGGCGTTGATCCGGCATTCGATGGCGTGTCCCTGCACCTGGACATCGTCCTGAGTGAATCCGAGTTCCTCACCAGCGGCGATCCGCAGCTGAGCTTGCACCAGATCGATACCGGTCACGAGTTCGGTCACGGGGTGTTCGACCTGAATGCGGGTGTTCATCTCCATGAAGTAGAAGTTGCCATCGGCGGTGAGCAAGAACTCGATGGTACCGGCGTTGACATAGTTGGCCGCCTTGGTGCAGGCAACCGCCGCGTTCCCCATCTTCTCGCGCAACTCGGCGCTGAGCGCCGGTGAGGGCGCTTCCTCGATCAGTTTCTGATGTCGACGCTGCAGAGAACAATCTCGCTCGCCCAGGTGGACAGCGTTCCCGTGAGAGTCGGCGAGGACCTGAAACTCAATGTGCCGCGCGTGCTGAACCAGTTTCTCCAAATAGAGGCGACCGTCACCGAAAGCCATCTCGGCCTCGGTCTGCGCCATGCTGAAACCCTTCTTGAAGGCCGCTTCGGTGTGAATCAGGCGCATCCCCTTGCCCCCACCACCGGAGCAAGCCTTGATCATGACCGGGAATCCGATCTCGCGGGCTACTTTCAGGCCTTCGCCCGAGTCGCCCACAGGGCCGTCAGAGCCTGGGATGGTCGGCACACCCGCCGCATGGACTCTCTGCCGAGCCTCGGCTTTGTCACCCATGCGTTGCATGGATTCCGCAGAGGGGCCGACGAAGGCGATCCCACACGATTTGCAGATTTCCGCGAAATGGGGCATCTCCGCCAAGAACCCGTATCCCGGGTGGATGGCTTCTGCATCCGTAACTTCGGCGGCGCTGATGATCCGGGGGACGTTGAGGTAGCTTTCGTTGGAGGGCGCTCCACCGATGCAAATGGCTTCATCCGCGAAACGCACGTGCAGACAGTCGCGGTCCGCTTCCGAATAAACGGCGACCGTTTGCACGCCCAAATCGTGACAGGCGCGAATAATTCGGAGTGCAATCTCTCCGCGATTGGCGATCAGTATCTTGCTAAACATGATGTTTCAGATGTCGACGGTGGCAAAATGGCGAATGATAATCCGGGCGAATCAACGAGAGACTCCCGGCGTAACGAAGGTTTCACGCGGAAAATCGCTTGCCCATACTCAACGGGCTGTGCGTTTTCCAACAAGATCTCCGCGATCACACCGCCGATTCCCGCCTTGATCTCGTTCATAACCTTCATGGCTTCGAGGATGCATACGACCGAATCCGGTGAAACGGTGTCGCCGACCTTGACGAATGGGTCGGCATCGGGCGCCGGGGAGCTATAGAACGTCGCCACCATGGGGGATTCGATCACCGGCAGCGAGGATACCCCCGCTGTGGCCTCAGATTCGGCCGACGGCGCTTGAGCGGCCGACGGCGCAGCAGCGGCAGGCAAGGCAGTTTGAATGGCGGTCATGCCCTCGACGCTGGGCATCTTGCGCACCATGACACGAAACCCGTCCTGCTCGACTTCCAGTTCCGCGATCTCCGATTCTTCGGTGATCGCAATGATCTTTTTGACAATGTCCAGGTCCATCGAGTTTACTCGTCCAGCCCAAAATAGGATTTCGGCCAACGACAAGGTCGCGGCCACGTTAACAACGGGAGTATGGACGTCCTCCGGGGGGGGCGTCAACGGACGGCAGGAACGTATCCATGCCCGAACGGCGGCCCGCGCCCCTCCAGGTACTCTCAATAGAGCAGGGACTTGCGGGAGACATAGCTTCGGGCGTAGGATCCCCAAGAGGGGAGTTCCCTCGCAAAACGCAAAGCGAATAACGTCGGGAACCACTCTCGCGGGAGACCACACCAATGGACCTAAAAGAACTCATCCCATTTCTAATCTTCATCGCGGTGATGGTCGTGAATCTCGCGGCGAGTATCGGCAAGAAGAAGAAGGCCGAGACGAAACGGGCCCAAAAACGAGTGGCTCCCGTGTCGATCCCGCCGATCTCCAAAACTCCTCCCCGCCCCCAGCCGACTCTCTTCGAGAAGCAGGCGGACGCCCCCGGGCCAAAGCGTGAAGAAAAGCCCATCTGGGAAGAGTTCTTCAAGGATATCTCCGAAGAGGTGGAGAAATCACTGCGTCCCGCCGCGCCAAAGCCCGCGGAGCCGCCGATGCCCATTCCGCGAAGAGAAGACCGGCCGAGGCCTGTCAATCGAAAACGGTTGGCCAAACCACAACCGCAGAGCGAATCGCGGCCCACAGCGCCCAAACCGGCCCGGCAAGCGAAGTCGTCACGCCCGCCAAAGCCTCGTGGAAAGACAGTCCCCGCCAAAGAAGCCTATGCGCATGCCATTCAGCCCGTCGCTTCACGCCCCACGGGCGAAGCGCTCCGTCAGGCCATCGTTTGGGCGGAGATTCTGGGCCCGCCCGTGAGTCTCAGGCCACCCGGTCCGCGCCGTCCGCAGCGTTGAGCGGAGATGGGCAAGAACATAAGTTACTGATAACAAGTATGTTACGGAGACCGAACGTCTCACTTGCGTGACGCGAGACCCTCTTCTAAGCTTGGGTTATGGAGGCGCGGAATAAACTTGCCCGCATTCGAACGGCAGATTCCGGCCTCCATTTTCACGTCTATAGTGATTGTCAGAATAGGGAGTGTTTGCCGGTAGTCCTGTCCGAGAGCGCCCTTCTGGGCAGCATCCAAATCTGTGTCGATCGAAAATGACTCTCGGGAGATACTCCAAAGACTGACTGGAAGGGTTTGTTGGGAATGGTGGTTACACCGCTTCGTGTATTGGTAACGGGTTGTGCAGGTTTTATCGGTAGCCAGCTGGCCGAGCGGCTCCTCTCTGAGGGGCATTCGGTCGTGGGAGTCGACGCATTCCGGCCTACGTACGACCTCGATTTCAAGAAACGCAATGTGGCGAGCCTTCAAGAGACTCCGGGCTTTCAATTCCAGGAAATGGAGTTGGATCGGGACGACGTGACGGAGATTCTCGACGGCGTGCACGCCGTGTTCCACACCGCCGGTCAAGCCGGTGTCCGTGGCAGCTGGGGCAACCAGTTCGAGACCTACCTGCGCGACAACACGCTCGCCACGCAACGGCTATTGGAGGCCTGTGTCAATCATCCGGTACTGAAACGGTTCATCTTTTCGTCTTCGTCCTCAGTTTACGGAAACAGCAAGTCTCTTCCGGTCACAGAGGAAGCGCTGCCCGGGCCGATCTCCCCATACGGGGTGACGAAGTTGGCGGCGGAACATCTCTGTACGCTGTACGCGGAGACCAACGGGGTCCCCACGGTCTCTCTGCGTTATTTCACGGTCTATGGGCCGCGCCAACGCCCCGATATGGCTTTTCACCTGCTCTGTAAAGCACTGCTTCGCGGAACACCGTTCCAAGTCCTTGGAGACGGTGAACAGACCCGCGATTTCACTTTCGTTACCGACATCGTCCAAGCCAACCTGCTCGCCCTGGAATCGGATGAGCCGGGTGGCGTGTATAACATCGCCGGGGGAAGCCGAGTCAGTCTCAACGAGGTTATCGAGACGCTCGAGTCCATCGCCGGAAAGAAAGCCGTTATCGTTCGCCAAGAGCGCGCCCGGGGGGACGCTCGACACACTTGGGCGGACACATCCCACGCGGAATCGGGCCTGGGTTACAAGCCCACGGTCGGTCTGCGTGAAGGCCTCGCCGCCGAATTGGAGTGGCTGGCGAGTGTCGACGGCTTGGAGGTATCAAGATGAAAGTTCTCGTCACCGGTGGAGCCGGTTTTATCGGTTCGTTCCTGGTTGACCGTCTCGTCGAAGAGGGCCACACGGTCCGCGTTTTCGACAATCTAGACCAGCAAGTTCATCCCGGAGGAGAGAAGCCCGACTACTTCAATCCGGAAGCGGAGTTCATTAAAGGCGACATCTGCGATATCGACTGCCTTCGGCGGGCCATCAAGGAACAGGAAGTCATCTTCCACGAGGCGGCGGCCGTGGGAATGGGGCAGTCCCAATACCGCATTAA
>CAYTDF010000443.1:0-1042 GCA_964436365.1 uncultured bacterium
ATGTGCGGAACCTCTCACCGAGCTCGTACTCCCGCTTGAATAGGCCTGCCTGCGTCTTCATCTGGCTGACCAGGGACTTGACGTAGACCACAAGATCCTTACGCACGCGTTTGGGAACCAGTTTCAGTTTCGTGTGTTGCGTGACCTTCCCCTCCATCATGGCCACGATCTCTTTTTTCGCCGCTTCGACCTCGTGACCGTAATCGACCGCCAGCTGATTGTTTTGCTGCAGGAAAAGGGTGTTTTCCGACTTCTCCTGTTCGGTAAAGTCGCAGTGGGCCGATGAAAATAGGGAATCGATGATTCCCTCGCTGCAATCGATGGATTGGCGGCACGCTTCATAGCGCGCTGTCCCCGAAACCTCGAGCTGCTTCTGGAAGAACTCTTCTTCCTCTTCCGAGCCCTGGAATCGTGTCTTCTTGGATATTGCCCGCGTCGATTTGATAATCGTGTCGCAGACAACTTTGCCGTCAACGCTATGGGATTCGATCTCTGGGCGGGAAGAATTTGGGTTGACATTCAAATACTCGTCGACCATAACGTCTCGGAGTTTCTCGCCAAAATCTTTCTGTTTTGCTTCTGCCATCGTACTGTTCCTGTCAGCCGACCGTATTGACGCGCCGACTGTTGAGTGCCCTGAATAGAGGCCCACTAAACTACTCCCGCTCACGGAATCGGTCAACGATTGCGCAAAACGAAAACTCGTACTGTCACCGTGACTCTGGGTGTGTGGGGGGGGGAAGGATAGCCCGACGCTACGCGATGTAGCGTCCGCGACGTGTGCGATTCCCGCCGCAAAATTCAGTCCCCATCGGAGTTTCAGCGGCGGCCACGCCGGTCCGATCTCGACGAACGAGCCATGCGCGGGCCTTTCTGCCCGTCGTCCTCTTTGTAGTTTTCCAACTCCACAATCAGTTTTTCGAGATAAGCGACGATCTTCTCCATCGTCTGGAACTGAATACGACTCTTTTCGAGCCGCTCCTCGATTGTCCCCAGGGCTCCCCTGAGACTCCCCGAGGCTCTCCCAAGAATCCGCGAGGAC
>CAYTDF010000443.1:1052-4782 GCA_964436365.1 uncultured bacterium
GTCCCCCTCGAGTTTGGGGAGTTCCTCGCCGTCCTTCTTCGCCAGTAGATAGACGCGGCGGATCGTTTCCATCGTCTCTTTCTTGATATTCTCCTTGGCGTCTTGAACGTGCTCCTTGATGAAGTCGCGCGTGAATGTGCGGAACCTCTCCCCCAGTTCGTATTCTCGCTGGAAGAGATTGCCTTGGACCTTCATCTGATCGACCAAAGAACGGATATAGGTCACCAGGCTGCTCCGTACGCGGCTGGGGACCAGTTTCAACTTCGTGTGTTGCGTGACCTTCCCCTCCATCATGGCCACGATGTCACTCTTCTTCTCTTCAACGGTTTGACCGTACTCGACCGCGAGTCGTTCGTTCTGCGTCAAATACGCGATGTTGTCGGTCTTCTCCTGGTCGCTGAACTCGCAGTGTGGCGAAGAGAGAAGGGAATCGATGATCTTCCCGCTATACGCGATGGATTTCTGACAAGCCTGATAGCGCGCGTTCCCCGAAATCCCGATCTGTTCCTCAAAGAACTCATGCTCTTCTTCCGGCCCTTGGAACCGGGTTTTCTTGGAGATATCCCCCACCGATTTGACTATTGTGTCGCAGACGGCTTTGCCGTCAACGCAACGGGTTTCAATTTCTGGGCGCGAAGAGCCGGGGTTGACATTCAAGTACTCATCAACCATGACATCGCGGAGCTTCTCGCCAAACCCTTTCTGCTTATCGTCGACCATCGTACTCCCTAAACTGCCAATTCCATTGTTCTGCCTGAGTGACCGTCGCCAAGATCTAGCATACCTCCAGAGCCCCCGATTGCCCAGTCACGTTTCGGCTTCCTGTGGGTAGGTATAGAAGCGCTACACGGCTTCAACACCCGCAGAAGAGCGCCTTGCGGCAGACCATTCTGCTCTGGCGCAGAGCTCGCCTTGCCGCTGACCCCTTCGGACTCGCGTAAACTTCTGCTTTGCTAATAGTGACGGTCTGCTCTTTCCAGCAAGGAGCGCAGGCGTTGAAGCCAGGAGTGACTTGTTGAAAAGGAGGAATCATGATGGCACGCAAAGCACTCTCCCTGAGACTGACACCTACCATGCCTATATTGCTCTGCCTAATGTCGTGGCTGATGGCATCCGCCGCCGTCGGGGAGGATGGAAAGCAGGTCATCGTCGCCTCAACTACGCAGCTGGCCGATTTCGCCCGGCAAGTGGTCGGCGATCGTTGTGTTGTACAGTGCATCCTCGCGCCGGGAGCCGACCCGCACACCTATCAGCCTACGCCCGTGGACGTGCAGATGGTTTTGGGAGCCGACCTCTGTCTACAGAACGGGCTGCACTTGGAGGGAAAGGATTGGATGGGAACCTTGGCCCGCGATGCCGGGAAGCCCATCGCGACATGCACCGAGGGGATCGAGCCAATCGCAATCGAGCAGCAGGGCGAGTCCGTTCAAGATCCGCATGCGTGGTTCTCCCCAATCAACGCCGCCGTCTATGTCAACAACGTTGTGAAGGCTGCCCGAGGCATCGATCCGGATGGGCGCGGCCAATACGAGGCGAGAGCCAAACTCTTTCTCCAGCAGCTTCGTGTTCTGGATGCGTGGGTTCGTCAGCAGGTCGCGCAGATTCCTCCGCACCGGCGCGTGTTGGTGACGACGCACGACGCCTTCAACTATTTCTGCCGCCAGTACAAGTTCAACGAGAAGAACGATTATCTCAGCGTCGCTCCGGTGGGGTGGTCGACGGGCGGTGAGGTGGGTGCCGGTATGACGCCCGAGAGGCGCAAACTCGTTGTACAATCGATCCGCGAATCGGGCGCACCGGCGATTTTCGTTGAGACCACGATCAGTCCCAAGTTGATCCGCGAGATCGCGCGCGACACCGGGGTCGACGTTGGCGGCGAACTCTATTCGGATTCGATGGGGGCGGCCGACACTGCGGGTGAGACCTATATCGGTATGATGCGTGAGAACGTGTTGCTTATCGTGTCGGCCCTGAGTGATTGATAGGCGTACGCTGGAGAAGCGCTCATGATGCGTTTTGCTTTGGTTGCTGCTGTATGGCTGCTGTTTGTCGGCGGGGTCTGGTTCTACATGCACACCCGCGACGCTTTGCGTACTCAGGAAACCTTCCATGAAGTTGCGCCCGTGTCGGCCGATGCGCGCTACGATGTGGAACTCACTCTGACCTTCGACGCGCAACCCGATCCGTTTGCTCTAGTCTCCGACGATTCCGAAGCGCCGCCGGTGGTAACTGTCCGTTTGAACGATCGTAACGTGGCTGAGATGCGGGAAGGTCTCCCACCGGGTACGCCGTGGGTTCAAACGAATATCGACGGTGTTGTGGTCGGAGCCAATGAACTCTACATAGAGGCAATACCGCCTGTCGAGCAGACTGACGTGCGGCATGCCGTCCGCCTTCGCATTCTGCAGGACAATGAAGTCCTTGCCGACCGGACCTTCTGGAGCGATGGCGGAGCCAATGTGACAGGCGTGCTCGGTTTCGAAATCGCTGCCGGGGAGAGCGAGGCGCACCATGGGCAATGAACGGGATGGCCGGGAGGGCATTGTTGTACGCAATCTTACCGTCAGTTACGGCCCCACACCGGCCTTACTCGATGTATCTCTGACCATTGAAAAAGGTCTCTTGGTCGGTGTGATCGGCCCCAACGGTGCCGGAAAGTCGACATTCATCAAAGCCATTCTGGGCTTCGTTCATCGCGATGTCGGCGATGTGCTGATCGACGGTGTCGACGCCGAGAAGGCCAAGGGCCGTGTGGCCTACGTGCCGCAGCGAGGCGTGGTCGACTGGGATTTCCCCATCACCGTGGGCGAGGTCGTCATGATGGGGCGCTACAACCGGACGCCCTGGTACCGTTCGCCCGGAGCCGAAGATGTGCGCGCGGTGCACGAGGCGCTGGAGATGGTGCGGATGTCCGGTTTTATGGATCGGCAGATCGGTCAGCTCTCCGGCGGACAACAGCAGCGGGTTTTCATGGCCCGCGCTTTGGCTCAGGGATCGGATATCCTGCTCTTGGACGAGCCTTTCGCCGGGGTCGATGCCGCCACCGAGCGGGCCATTCTGGATGTGTTGGAGCGGGCCAAAAACTCCGGAAAGACTCTTGTCGTGGTACATCACGATCTCGCCACCGCCGCTGAATATTTCGACCGCCTGGCGCTGATCAAACAGCGCATTTTCGCGTATGGCCCTCCCGAGGTGGTCTTGCGCGAGGATTTGCTGAGCGAAGTCTACGAAGGAAAACTGCGCGTCTTCTCCGACGTGTTCGGGAAGGAGACCGGGCAATGATCGATTGGCTTGGCCTTTTCCTCGAACCGTTGAGCGAGGCCTATTTCCAGAAATCGATGATCGGCGGCTGTATCGTCGCCATCGTTGCCAGTGTTGTCGGATGCTTGGTTGTGCTCCGGCGAATGGCTTTCTTGGGCGATGCGCTCTCCCACGCCATGATCGCGGGCGTGGCGGGTGGCTACTTGGTGATGAAGATGCTCTTCGGCCTGGAGGCCAACGCGCCGGGCATGCTGTTGGGTTCGCTGCTGACCGCGATCTTGACGGTCGGCCTGATCGGATTCGTTTCTCGCGTTTCGAGGGTGAAGGAAGACACCGCCATCGGCATCATGTATACCGGCGTGTTTGCGTTGGGCGTCGTCTTTGTCTCCATCTTCCGGCATTACATCCACATCGATCTGATGCACTTCATTATGGGCGACGTGCTGGGGATTTCGGATGTCGATCTTTG
>CAYTDF010000444.1:0-4781 GCA_964436365.1 uncultured bacterium
ATTTGGGAATCTCGCCGCGCAAACGGCGCGACTAGATGGTTACATACCCCCCCGCTCACAGGCGGGAGAGAGAGAAGCTTACACTGTTTACCCCTGCCGGCGCTTTCTCAGCCGGCAAGGCAGCCACCTGTTGGACTCCGACGTTAAAGTCCGCATTGTAGCCCGCGCACGCGATGACGTTCATCTGGAACGTGTGGATCGAGGGGTCTTCGAGCACGACGACGCGGTGGACGCCCAGGGCCGAGCGCTCGAGGGAGGGCTGGCGGTTGAAGAAGGCGGAGTCCCCCGTGACGATGTCGCGCTCGTGCTCCGGGCCAAGGTTCACCGCCGTCAGGGAACTATAAGTATTTCGAACGTCTTTCTTGGTTTGGGAGACCTGCCGCGGCGATTCAGCCGGTCCCTTCAGCAGACCGGGGAGTGAAACAGCATAGAGGGACCGGTATGGAAACCCTCCTCGCCAGATTCCCGCACCATCGTACGGCTGGTAGCGCGGATCGCGGTCGGGAAAATCGGTCGGTCGGGAAACCACACCGTCCCCGATACCGAGCAGAATCTCGACACTGCCATCCGGATTCGGCAGCACCGCCACTTCGCTCGGGCTTCTGGGCAATTTCGGCAGCGACACACGTTCGGTCTCCGAGAACGAATGTTTCTCGACATCGTACACAGTATGCACGAGCACGGAGCCGCTCAGCCAAACACCGTGGATAACGTTATCGTCGGTTTGGAAGACGGTTCCGGGGCCGAAAAACTCGGTCTTGACCTGAATCGGAACTCCGAAAACCGGAGCGCCGCTCGTGGCTGTTGCCACCCATGGAAAGAGATAGAGATGACTGAAACGGCCTCTCTTCGTGCGATACCAACCTCGGCCGATCACAAAAAGATCCGGCTCCTCGGAGCCAAAGACGAATGCGGATCCCACGGGATTCTGCGTAATCACCGGCGCGAGTGGACCGAGGCCGCCTTCGGTCCCGGCGGGAATCGGCTCCCCGCTGACCAGCGCGAGGGCATTCAAGTCATCTCCATTGGCCTGCAAGGCTGGCGATAGTGCAAAGAACGCGATCGCCATCGCGCACACAAGTGAAAGAGCGTGTTGATCGTTGAACATCTCGACTCCTAGCGAAAGAATAGCGTCTCGTCGGTCACGGACCATACACAACGATATCGCCGCTACTGGCAATACCGTTCGACGCGTCATAGGGCAACATTTCCGAAACGCCGTTAATCATCCCTACGGTCTTCGCGAAATCGGGGCCGTAGGAAGCGATGAAGTAGAGTTTCCCGGACCGGAATCCCTTTTTGAAGATATAACCGTCGTCTTCCCACTCGAAATAATCGTAGTAGGCCCCACCCCAAAGCGTGCTCGAGTTCCGCGGATCGCTCGCTCCATCGATGTTGAAGAACGGATCCATGGGAATCGAAGCCATATAGGCGATGGGCGTGGTCAACAGGGCGTAGCGCTTGTAGACGGGCAGTCGGGGTCCACCCAGCTGAACGTTCTTCGGGGGGTAGTGATTGTTGTCGATGCGGTACGACTCGAAAGCCGTCTGGAGATTACGCTCTTCCGCCATCGCCCGCGTGACCATGGATCGCATCCGCGCATTTAGGAAGTTTGGGACGGCGATAGCCGCCAGAATGCCGATGATGGCGACCACGATAAGAAGTTCGATTAGCGTAAAACCGGATGTTGGATGTCGCATTGTCTTTCCTGGGTTGCCGAACGGGCAGAAGGTCACTTCAGGTCTACACGAGTATGCTGCAATCGGGTACGGTACATAACCTGGCTCGCCTGCGGTAATCTGGGGGTTGACGTCGCTACTCTACCCCACGGCCGCTACTCGAGTCCACGATTCGTGGCCAGCATGTCGCCGACTGAGATGAGTCCGTTGCTGGAGTTGTAGGAGTACCTCCCCGTCCTCTCCCCGACATCCTCATACTGCCCGCCCCACTGGGCTTTTTTGTCCGGGCCGACCGAACGCATCACGTAGCCCATACCGAACGGTTTCATACGTGCGTCGTGGGCTTTGATGTGAGCGCCCCAATACTCCCAGTAGCGTTCGTTCTTCTCCAGAATGAGCCTGGCTTCGTATTTCTTCGGAATCCAGACATCGGTCGGAATCGATCCCATATAGGCGATCGGCGTCGTCAAAGCCCGGTAGGTCATCAGCTCCGAGCCATAGCTGGAGAGTCCCATACCGTCGTAATCGGGAACGTACGCGCCATTATCCAGGTGGTAGAGCTCGAACGCGGTGACCACGGCTTTCATATCCGACCACGAGGCGCTGACCTTGGCGCGGATCTGCGCGTTCAAGAAATTGGGAACGGCAATCGCCGCCAAGATACCGATGATGGCGACAACGATAAGAAGTTCGATCAGCGTAAATCCGCGTACGGAGCGTTTCATGGTCTCTCCCAACTGCCGAGTGCCCGGCTTCCCCAACTGAACTATGCCTGAATCCGGACAATTGTAAATGCCGTTCGCAGCCGAGTCGACGACCGGTTGCGGCTTCGGGGTTCACAGAGAACGACAGTCAGGTCTAGCGTGAGACGAGAATCGCGCGAACGCTCACGCCTTTACGCTTCGACAATGCGGTGGTCGATCTTGCTTTGGGCACGCTGGCCCAAGCCCAGTTTCTCCGCCGTCGCCAGATACTTCACCGGCAGGTTGACTTGCGCCAACGTCTTGAGTCCCTGTTCTTTCCGCACGGCTTCGATGCGCTCCGTACAGACCGAGTCCATCGCCACGCAGTCGGTCGCGACCAAGATCGATTCGTAGTTGTAAGGATCGCCTTTTTTCTGCCTCGGACCGCCCTCGTAGCAACCCCGAAGCCCATCCATAACCACCAGGCGGTGTTTCTTGCGTACCACGGGGATGGCATTGATCTCCGCGATGTACGGGTCGCATCCATTGGCATGGTGGTCGCCGGGATTATCCGTGACCCCGTGCGAGATGTTCTTGAGAGCCAGCGTCGTCCCCGCGATGGAGTGGTCCTTGATGATCGGCATGTTGATCAGCGCCGTAATCTGTTCCGTAAGAATCTTCGAGAGATGGGTCGAACCCGCCCCGAATTTCGTTTCGTTCTCGTCGTGCCCGGCCGACTCGTGCCGGGTGCTGAAGACTCGCACCCCCGTGTCGCCGGTGTTGAAGTCCAGGCCGATGGCTTTGGTGTGAGAATCGTTATTGTCCCAAACGATAATCTTGTTCTCTTTGACACCGGCGTCGACCAATCCACGGACGACGGCGTTCACCAGTTCGTGCTTGGTGGACAACAGCGGCCCGCCCAAACCGTTGACCTTCAAGCCGACAACATCGTCGGCGGTCACAAACTGTTTCCATTGATCCTTGCGGGATTTCGCACCGGTAAACTCCCGCATGGCCCGATCCAGCATCTCTTGGGTCCCCTCTGGATCCGGACGATTATCGGAGTTGATGATTCCTTTGCGGTGCACTTCGATAACCCGGCTTTTGCCTTCGGCTGTGAAGCCAGGTAGCGCTGTAGACGCTGCGGTAAATGCGGTAGCTTCCAGAAAGCGTCGTCGATCCATTTTGATATCTCCTATTCGATGTAGACGGGGCGTTCCAAGTAGAACTCACCGAGTCGGTCTCGCATGCCATGGCTGTCGGCAGCGCAGGCCAGGTGTAGAGTTCCAACAATACACGTGCCCATTTTTCAGGTCAATCGGCCATGGAGCGCATCTGACAGCAAGCCGGTATTCACGTACATTTGGATAGTTCGGCGAGAGCGCCGAAACGAGGAAGTAGGCGGCACTCGCCAAGTCGGCGGCTATTGAAGTACGTCAACTGACTATCAAAAATAACATATCAGAGTTAGAATACCCGAAAGTGTCAAGTAGCCACACCATCGATAGAAACGAGGTCGTCCAATGAATGCTCCAGAGTCTCGCAAAGGTCTCTCCCCCGTGATGCTGGTCTTGATCGTCCTGGCCGTAGTTGGGGTAGGGATGGTGTTCATTATCGGCATGCTGGCCGCCATCGCCGTGCCCAACTTTCTCAACGCCCAGGATCGGGCCAAGGTTTCACGAGCCCAATCGGAGATGCGCTCGATCATGAATGGGCTCGAGTCGTACAAGATCGACAACGCAGTCTATCCTCCTTCTTTGAACAACCTGACGACACCGATCGCGTACCTGAGGTCGGTGCCAGCCGATCCGTTCCTGGAAAAGGACGGTCAACATTACGGATATAGAAGTGGAACCGCTACCTACGGGTACATGATCTTCTCCGTCGGCCCCGATGAGACCCTCGATGCCCCGAGCGACTTAACCGCCGAGGGTGCTGAGAAGGCTCTGATCTATTACGACTCCAGCAACGGCATCAGAAGTCGCGGCGACGTTATTCTGACAGGGCCTTAACGGCAACCGAACTGAGATCGCCCAATGAATACTACAGAGTCTCGCGAAGGTATCTCTCGCAAGAAACTGCTTCTGATCGTCCTGGCTGTGGTTGTGGTGCTCATTATCGGCAAGCTGGTCGCCATCGGCCTGCCCGGCTTCCTCAACGCCCAGGTTCGCGCCAAGGTTTCCAGAGCCTATTCGGAGATGCGATCGATTGTAGATGGGCTAGAGACGTACAAGACCGACCACGGTATCTATCCTCCTTCTCTGAACAAACTGACCACACCGATCGCATACCTACCGAGCTCATTCGCGGGCTCGGTACCGGCCGATCCGCACGCGAAGAAGGGTGAGCGATACGAATATAGAGTTGGAACCGCAACCTACGAGTACCTGATCATCGGTGTCGGCCCCGATGAGACCCT
>CAYTDF010000445.1:0-967 GCA_964436365.1 uncultured bacterium
GATTCGGGGGAAGCTCTCGAAGGTTTCCAGAGCCTCTTTTACACTGAGGTTCAACACATCGGAGATGCTGAGTCCACGGTATTTGACCTGGAGAGTCTCACGGTTAAAGCGTTTTCCACCGCACACTTCACACGTGACAAAAACGTCCGCGAGAAAGTGCATTTCGATCCGTTTGCTGCCGTCGCCGCTACAGGATTCGCAGCGTCCGCCGGAAACGTTGAATGAGAACCGGCCGGGCTTATAGCCTCGCAGTTTGGATTCCGGCAGTTGCGCGAAAAGAGCGCGAATCGGGTCGAAGACTTTCACGTATGTGGCGGGGTTGGAACGTGGCGTGCGGCCGATCGGAGCCTGGTCGATATCGATAACCTTGTCGATTTTCCGAAATCCCTTGATCGCACGGTGTTTGCCGGCAGGATTCTGCGCGTGGTGCAGTTTTTGAGCCAGGCCTTTGTGCAGAATCTCATTGATGAGCGAGCTCTTCCCCGAGCCCGAGACGCCTGTAACCGCAGTGAAAATACCCAAAGGAATCTCGACATCGATGTTCTTGAGGTTGTTTTCGCTCGCACCGAGAATCGTCAAACTATGGCCGTTCTGCTGACGCCGTTTCTTGGGGGTATCGATACGTTTCCGCCCGGAGAGGTAGGCTCCGGTTAGCGAAACCGAGTGGTACAGAATCTCGTCCAGAGATCCCGTCGCGACGATCTCCCCCCCGTCCAAACCCGCCCCGGGACCAAAATCGACAACGTGATCCGCATGTTCCATCATTTCGCGGTCGTGCTCGACAACAATGACTGTATTGCCAAGATCGCGCAGGTGACAGAGGGTTTCAATCAGTCGTTGGTTGTCGCGCTGGTGCAGACCGATGCTGGGTTCATCGAGAACGTAGAGGACACCGACCAGCGCACTCCCGATCTGACTGGCTAGACGGATGCGTTGGGCTTCGCCGCCAGAGAGGCCGGGCGCGGCG
>CAYTDF010000445.1:994-1544 GCA_964436365.1 uncultured bacterium
ACCGTATCTAGGAAACGGAGTCTGCCGCGGATCTCTTTGAGCACCTGGCCTGCGATGTGCATTTGCCGAGCGTCCAGATCAACGTCATCGAAGAGGGCGCGAGCTTTCTCGATGCTCATCGCTGTCGCGGCCTGAATCCCGCACCCCGCGAACCGAACGGCCAGAGCTTCCGGGTGCAACCGTCCGCCACCGCATGTGTGGCAGGGGATGCGATGCATGAAATCGTTGAGGATGTACTTTCGGAAGCCTTCCGAGGAGGTGGTGTCGAACCACTTGTGCATCTCGGTGACGATCCCACGGTACGCGCCCCGGGCAGTGGAGTCCTCCCCGTAGAGCAAAAGGGCCTGGTCGTCTTTCTGCAGCTTGTTCCAAGGGCTGGAGAGATCGAAACCGTTTGCCTTGGCCAATCCGTTCAGCGCCTTACGGGCTTTTCGAGCCCCATAACCTTTGTTCTGGAAGATGTTCTTCCACGGGATGATGGCCCCCTCGCGGACGGACAGATTCGGATTCGGAACGACCAAATCGGGGTCGATTTCAAGACGGCGTCCCA
>CAYTDF010000445.1:1554-4773 GCA_964436365.1 uncultured bacterium
GTGTCAGTTCTCGGAACGAGCGGCCGCACTGCATACACGCGTTGCGGCTCGAATACAGTGTTTCATCGCCGCCCACCTCCGAAACCAGCAGCACGCCGTCTCCCTCGGCCAGCGCCAATTCCACGGAGTCGGTGAGACGCGTCTGGATGTCGGGACGCATGATCAGACGGTCCACGACGATTTCGATGTTGTGTTTCATCCGCTTGTCGAGCCGGATATCTTCCTCGAGCTCCACAATCTCACCGTTGACCCGCATGCGGACAAATCCCTCATCCCGCGCGGCATCGAGGATATCCTTGTATTCGCCCCGGCGTTCTCTCACTTTCGGGGCCAGCAGCATGAAGCGCGTGCCTTCCGGGAGTTCCAGTATACGATCCACGATTTGGTCGAGCGTCTGGCTTCCAACGGGAATATCGCAATTCGGGCAATAGGGCGTTCCGCATCGCGAGAAGAGCAATCTCAGGTAATCGTAGATTTCCGTCACCGTGCCCACGGTGGACCGGGGATTCTTGCTGGCCGACTTCTGTTCGATGGAGATCGCGGGCGAGAGCCCACCGATATAGTCGACATGCGGCTTCTCGAGTTGTCCGAGAAACTGTCTCGCGTATGCGGAGAGCGACTCGACATATCGGCGCTGCCCTTCGGCATAGATGGTGTCAAACGCTAGCGACGATTTGCCTGAGCCCGAGACGCCCGTGAAGACGATGAGGCGGTCGCGGGGAAGTTCCAGATCGATCCCTTTGAGGTTGTGCTCGCGTGCACCCCGGATAGTTATGATGTTTCCCATGGTACTGAGAGTTTGGCGTACTCCGTCAACAATCAGAAGTGTCGAGTCCGGGCGATTGATGTCCAGATCGGGCGCGACAACAACTTATTGACTCGCGCAAATGAGAAAATTCTTGACAACGCGGCACATGACAAAGTATAAGTTGTTGTATTGGATTGTCTTGCGCGACTATTCGTACTAGTGAAACGTCTGGTTCTAGGCGCGTGAGACCGGGGAAAGGTCAAAGGGAGAAACGGAACAGTAAACGTGGAGTTTCTTGCCAGCCTGACGAATACGGTCTTACTCCCGACGTTCGCACCGCTTGTTCTAGTGGTCGTCGCTGGAGTTTTGATGGGCCGTCTTTTGCCCAAACTCGACGACCGAACTCTCTCGGCGTCGATGCTGTTTGTCTTCACACCGGCACTGGTGATGTACGCCATCCTCACCACCCAGCGGGACGGTGGGACGGAAATGGCCCGAATCGCGTTCTTCTGGTTTTTCCACACCGCAATTCTACTCGTTGTAACACACCAATTCCTCAAGATTCTACGCTATTCGGTGCATCAGCGGCGTTTAATACTCCTGAGTGTCATGATCTTGAACGCGGCGAATTACCCTATCCCGCTCAATGAGTTCCAATATGGGGATGCCGCCCGCGAAATCGCGGTCCGGATTATGCTCATTAGCCAGGTGATATTCGTCACCATCGGTGTTTATCTAGCGAGCGATAGAGGAGCCTGGGTCAACGGAATTGAGGAAGTATTTCGGCTGCCTTTAGTCTATGCGGCCCTGATTGGTTTCGCTCTGTTTATGCTAGGGTTACAGCTTCCGGGTTACCATAATGTGGGAGGCTCTGAAGTCCTCACGGCTGGTGCGGCGGCCACTGCCGATGCCGGGAGCGGACCGGGGGTTCTGCTTGTCGTATTTGGGAAGGTCCTGACGTTCCTTCAGGCCCCGGCGCTGCCCCTCAACCTGCTGATGCTTGGGCTGATCGTTGGCAAGGGATTCTATGTCCTTGATTACGAGAGTTATCGGCGCATGGTCCCGGCGGTCGTTTTGTCGGCGTTCTTACGGTTGGTCTTTTCACCGGTTTTGGGCCTGGTCTTGATTCTGCTGTTGGATATCGAGGGGCAGTTGGCCAAATCCCTCTTGATTCACACTGCCATGCCCACCGCCATCTACGTCTCGATTTTTGTGGCGTATTACGGTCAGGTGTCCGACAAGCGGTTCGCGGCGCTTTGTATCGTCTTCTCGACCGTACTCAGTCTGGTGACCGTCCCACTTCTCGTGATGTGGATCGAGAACACTCAAATCGCGAATTTCCAGATGCCCGTCGTGGATGCTCTTGTGCCGTAGAGCGGTGTAGGTTCGGGTTTTTCGATCTCACGCACCCTGGCCACTAGCCACGGCGCTCAGCACGCGGTGCACGATACTGCCACCGAGGGTAAGCGCGCCTCCCAGCATCAAAACACCGACGAACGAGCAGACCAACGCCCCACTGACGTAAGCGAATGCTCTGGAGAACGAGATGGATGCCAGGTTTCGGCACTGAAAGGCTCCAAAGGCCAAGGCACCTGCTACGGCGAGGAAGACGCGCACGGGAATCGGCATTTGCGGAAGGATAATCAACAGAAGCAACGCCATAAGAAACTGTCGCGCCGCCAGGGCCGCCACGGGCGTCAGCTCGGGACGCTCCATGCCGAAAGTCGGGGCCAAGAAGCGCATGGCCAGGGTCTGAAGGCCGACACCCACCAGAGCGGCGAGAAGTATCACCAACAACATCAGCGAAATTGCCATTGTAGAATCACCGTACAGTACTTTGTTATGTGGCCCGTGAGCGATTGTCCGAAAACCTGCCGCCCGCAGTGTGTGGCTCTCAAGACGCGCGCTAGAACTGGAGTTCGACCGAGAACGGCACCTCACCGTAGGTCAGTTTCAGTTCGAGCGACTGGGACTTTATATCATAGCGCCATCCATCTGGGACGGCCTGTGTATCCGTCGTTTCATGAATGTGCTGCCCGCCCGCATTGACGATGGACGGCTTTTCGACCGGATGAATCAATGTGTAGGCCGGGCGGCCATCAAAGAACCGAGATAGAAAGCGCACTCGGTCGCCCTCCGAAGGTTGCTCAGAAGCCGAGACTGGATCGATCCAACTTCCCGAACTGACTGTCACCGAGCCCTGTTTGAGCGTCTTGATGTGCGGCCCAATTCCCCGTAACCGCAGTTCATTCAGAAGGATACCTTCTGGGTTGATGTCATACGGGAAGCGCTTTTCGAGCATCAGATTATAGCTGTCCGGGAAACATCCGGCGCTGGGGTGATCCGCTTCGTACTGCAACCATTCGGTACTGGTCACGATACCCCGGGCGGTCTCCAGCCAGGGGCCGTCTGGATCGAATTCAGCCAGCTCTTGCAAGCCGTACGCATACACCAGACCGCACCAGTTCACC
>CAYTDF010000446.1:0-1152 GCA_964436365.1 uncultured bacterium
TTCGCACGCACCTGGGCATTCAGGAAATTCGGGACGGCGATAGCCGCCAGAATTCCGATGATCGCGACAACGATCAGCAGCTCAATTAGCGTAAACCCCTTGGTTCTCAGCATTCGTTAGCTCACCTCCTTCCATTTGGGAATCGAAGTCGCAAACACCCCTGCAAAAGTAGAAAGGGTGGGGCGACCAGGAAATGCAAAATAAAGCCGTTCAACAATATGCACCAGGTCGCCCCGAGCCAACAAAAGCGAGAAGGGGTTTCGCTACAATGAATTTAGTCTATTCGTCAGGCTGCTGTCAATGCTGTCGAGACGCGTGCCCCGGATGCGTGCCCCGTCGTACAGAAATTTCGTAACCAAGGATTCACATTCGACTCAGGGCGTGGTGAGAACCTCTAGAATCTCCGCAGGGAGGCTGTCGCGCCGCCAAAGCCGAATATCATCGACAAGTACGTGGCCCCAGGGCTGTGAGGACAAGTCGAGAATACGGATGACCGCTTCCCGATCGCGGTGCCTGGAGACATCCCACGCGGTCAGACGGAGTTCCTCACTCTCATCGCCAGACGCCGCCGCAACCGGTCGGTCTTCCACAAGCAGCTGAAGGCCCAAGCGCCCAAGATCGGCGCCACCGCCCAAACGGAAGCTGAGCACGTCGCCAGCGAGTTTGAAGGAGGGCGTTTGCAGGATGCCTCGCGGAGCGTCACTTCCATCACGGAAGGAGTTCGCAAAAAACGCTCCCTCGGTACCGGCAACGGTTTGCTGTATCTCAAAAGGTCGATCTGTGGGCCCATCGCCGAAAGCGTCCCCAATACTCTCCCAACCGGTGTAATCCCCCCGTTCGAAATCCCAAACCCGGGCAACGGGGCTGTTTCCCATCCGAATGGCATCCAGCGTAACAGAAGCCTCGTGACTTCGATCGGAGAGTTTCCAACGCGCCCGCCTTCCTACCCAGGGATCGACAGACCACAGAGTTTCTGTCAGCGTCCCAGCCATCTCGCCGCCCCGGATGAGATGCACAACCCGCCAGCCCTGGGCACCGCCATCCTCCAGCGGTTGGAGTGCCTCAGGGACGTCGTAGGCGAAAAGCTCCGACCGCAGCGGTGTTCCCGGTTCGAGCCGGTCGATGTGGCGGCTTTCTCCGACAAATCTCTCT
>CAYTDF010000446.1:1162-4758 GCA_964436365.1 uncultured bacterium
ATGAGGCGAATCGAACAGTCTGTGTCAACTCGGCTACACGCGGCCCGTAACCATAGGGTGTCCCCGGTCAATTCAAACTCCGGGGAAAGCACCGTCCCATAACCTTTACCTCCGCCATCGGTCTCGGTGGTCAGTACCCTGACGCGCGACGCGGCCCGGTTCGATCCACGCAGATGGGCGATATGCCACCAGGGAGCAAGGTGCGGGGCAACACCTCGACAGTCCGCATCGGTCAACCCCATGTCGGCATTCCAAATCCACTGGGTGTCCCGAATCAGGTCCACCGCTCGCATGTTGAGAGGCATTTCCGCCGGGACAGGCAGGCTACGAATCAACACCGGCTGGGTGCTGAGGATCACGTGTGGACGTCGCCATAGGGTTCTCACATTGGGGGCGAGAGGCGAGCCTCGCGTACTCCAGGGGGAGAGACGAGGTTCCAGAAAAGGATACCCGCCAAGAGACTCGGTGCGCTCGGGGGTTAGCGGCCCTCCGTGCGCGACAAGCGGACCGGGTGAGATAAGCCGCTCGTCATTCGCGAAGCGCCACCTGACGATGGGAACATCGGCCACGGAAATGCGGTCGGATGGCTCAACCTCGAGCACGACAGAAAACGCGCGCACCACCCCAGCCTGATTGACGGACATTTGTCGGACTTCTCCTGCCCAACGCGGATAGCCGGAGAGCTGGATCAGTATCACCCCACCGACCAGCCCAATCGCCGGGACGCCGCCAAGCGGCCGTGTGACACTCCAAAACCATCGCCCGGCCGCAACGGTGGCGACGGCCAACAGAGGGTGAATCACGGGCAGGATCCAGTGGGTAGGCATCTCCGCGAGCGCAGAGGAAAAAACGAGTGCCGGGAGTAGGCAAGCCGCCCCCACACCTAGGTTCACCGAGTTCGCGGGCGCTTCGTCCTTCGCGCCGGATGTGGGGCGTACGAGAGCGGCCAGCCCGGCCACGACCAGCAGACCTGTGCCCCATGGATAGGGAAAGCCGGGATTTCCAAAAGCCCCGATCTCGCGCCAGGCCGTATCCAGCCGGGCGCTCCATGCTCCTCGCAGGAGAACACCGGTCAGGTCGCGGAAACGCTCTCCGAGAGCGATCCAAAATCCGCTCGGTGCGATGGGGTCGAAACCCGTGACAATCAGAAGAGAGACGACACAGCCGAGAATCCCCGTCAGGAAAGCGGTGATTCGCTCGCAGGTGGAGAAAGGGAGGAAGCAGGTCGCACCGAGTGAACCCACCACAAGCCCAATCCCCACCGGTCCCGACATGGAAGCCAAGAGAAGTAGGACGGGAAGCGTGCGGGACCGCAGGCGCTCTGGGGCGGAGAGCACACAGAGCACACCCAATACGAGAAGCGCCAAGAGCCCTAAATCGTCCGCGCGGGCCAATCCCCACAGAAATGTTCCTGAAGCCAGTAAAATCCCACCACAAGCCACGCCCCACACATCGCCCAGACTCCGACCCGCCAGACGAACGTAGCCGACCAGCACGGTCCCCCAAACCAGCACGGTCCAGACCCAAAGCGAAGCTTCCGTAAGCGAGAGGATATCGAAATGCCGTGCGCCGACGCTCTGTGGGACAGCGAGGAGAAGCAGCCAAAGAAGATTGGGAAACGACGTGATGGGGAGGAGCAGAGCCGAAGCGCTTTCGGGACCATCCCAAACCAGAGAACGAGCGGATTCCAGGTAGCGGTAAGCCACCTCACTTCCGAAGGCAAGTGTCCCCAGGTTGGAGCGAACGCCGTACAGCAATCCCAAGAGTCCGGCAAACGAGACCGCCGCGACTCCGACCGAGGCGGCTCGCGCGGCCGCAATAACGGCCGAGGGGGTCGTTCCGTTTCTCTTTCGATCGTCCTGGACCGAGGTTCGTCTTCGCACGCGGACCGTACGACCCCTCACGATCTCTTGACCCATCCAACAATACGCTTGAATAAGTTTTTTGGGTACAGCGTGAGTTTGATCCCGAGGTATCTCTCGTCGCTGCTACGGTATTCGCGGACCACCGTTCCCGCCATGAGTGCGCGCCGCTTTTCCACATCTTGGACATTCACATAACCGCCGTCCAGCCGCACAAAAAGAAGACGCTGCCCCATCGTGATGCCGCAATCTTTCGGGCATGAAACCAATGCACCGCTCGATGAGATGTTGGCGATTCGCACGAAACAAGTGTCGCGGGAACCGTCCATAAGACAGAGGCAATCGACGTCCGTCTCAAATCGCTGTTTGCGATCCGGAGATTCCGGATTCGGGGTCTCGTTGGTTTCGGTCGTTGCGGATTGTGGTGTTTCAGACACAGAAGTCACCCCTATTCACCCTCGGTACGTGAAAACAGGATTACGACAATTATTGTCGCCGAACGGTCATAAAACGCAAGGTATCAAGAGCACGGTATTTCTTGCCGCTTGCCTCCCCTCGCCGGAACGAATGAGCGCTGCACACAGAGGCCAAGAAACACATAAGTCCTGTCAAATGAAACGATTACAGAGGATGTAGGTTTGGCATGCCGTCTGCGTCTTCCTGATACGGCTTTCCAAGACTGGATTTGCCTCCGGCGGAGGAGCGGCCAGGGCACGAGTCGCCTGCCACCGCTACGCCAATTATCGGATGAGGTGCAGAAGAACAGATGGCCAAGGTTATTCCATTTCCCAAGCCCGCGGAAAGCGGGCACTCGTACAAGAACACCTTGCAGACCGTCGGTGGAGACTGGACGCAGCAAGAGAAAAAACTGCTCGACCGCGCCGAGTTCTTCCAATCGATGATCGTGGTTCTTGACGATGTACGTATGCAGAACGCCCGCTCACACGATTACGGGATGATGGAAGTTATCACAGAAGAGATGCCCCACTACCAGCAACGGCTCAATGAAGTTCAGGTCGAACTCAGCGAACTCCGCCGCCGCTACATCCGGAGTCACGCACTGAATAACTAGTTTTTGTTCTAGTCAGGACTCTGCACAAACGGAAGACTACGTTTTGTGATGCAGTTCCCTGCCCAACTGCCGTGAAGGCCAGAGTCCCTCGGGCTTCAAGACCATCATGGTGACTAGCAGAAGACCGAAGATGGCCATCCGCCATTCGGCTCCCGCCTGAAGTTTCTGTTTCAAAAAGACGACCAACACCGCGCCCACGGCCGCACCGGGTAGCGACCCCATCCCTCCCAACACAACCATACACAACACCAACGCGCTCTCCAGAAAAATGAAACTGTTGGGATCGACAAACCGCGCCTTCGCCGTGAACAACACGCCCGCCACGGCCGCGATAGCCGCCGACAACGCAAACGCCAAGAGTTTATACCAGACCGTGTTGATACCCATCGCTTGCGCCGCGAGTTCGTCCTCCCGAATCGCCACCCAAGCCCGGCCGACACGCGATAGATATAACCTCCGTATGCAAAAGACCACGAGGCAACAGACCGAAAGCGTGAGATAGTACATCGGCACGGTCTGTTGAAGTCTGAACCCGAAGAAGGTGTAGCTTTTCGAGAGGGAGATATCCCAGAGCATCGGAACAGGCGTGGGGATCCCCTTCGGGCCGTTGGTAAGGCCATCCCAATTCGTGACCACAATCCAAACGATTTCGCCGAACCCCA
>CAYTDF010000447.1:0-4747 GCA_964436365.1 uncultured bacterium
GGCAAGTGGACTCATGCCGGAGCCTTGTTTCGACGGACCGGTAGGCAGACACTTTGAACTTGGCCCGGTAGCCACCCGGTTCAGGTGTGAACATAGCCAGAGGAGGCGGTCGTGAGCATTCGCAAAGTTAGCTCGATTATCGATGGTAAAGAATTCCGTTCCGGTGGGGGCGGCACGTACGACGTCATCAATCCGGCGACGGGCGAAGTGATTGCCGAGGAATTGCTTTGCGATTCGGCTGACGTCGCGCGAATTGTCGAGGCGAGTGAGAAGGCCTACCGTTCGGACGCTTGGCAGCTGCTTCCGGCGGCGGCGCGCGGCGAAATGTTGCTGAGACTTGCAACATTGGTCGAGGAACACGCGGAGGAGCTCGTCGAGCTGGAACTGCAGGATACGGGGAAACCGATCTCGCAGTTACGGGCCGGTGAGATCCCGCTGATGGCGGCGATCATCCGGTTCTACGCCGGTGCTGCAGACAAGGTTGAGGGCAGCGTTAAGGCCGGCGCGCCGAGTGAACTGATGCTGCAAATGTATGAGCCGTACGGTGTCGTCGCGGGCATATTGCCTTGGAACTATCCGCTCGTGAATGCGGGGTTGAAGGTGCCTCCGGCGGTCGCGGCAGGGAACGCCATCGTGCTCAAACCGTCGGTCGAGACACCTCTCGCGACCGTGGCTTTCGCAAAACTGTGTATCGAGGCGGGGATACCGCCGAACATTGTAAACGTTGTCACGGGGCGCGGTTCCGAGGCGGGGAACGCTTTGGTCGCGCACCCTGCGGTCAGCAAGATATCGTTTACAGGTTCCACCGCTGTCGGGCAGGCCGTGCAGCGGTTGGGCACGGACCGAATGAAGATGGTCAATCTCGAGTGCGGCGGCAAGAATGCTGTCCTTGTCTTTGCGGATGCTGATTTGAACCGCGCGGCGGAGGCTGCGCTGATCAGCGCCTTCGTCAACTGCGGCCAGCTCTGTGTTGCCTGCTCGCGGGCGCTGGTTGAAGAATCCGTGGCCGATGAGTTCGAGGACTTGTTGGAAGCGAAACTCGGTAGTTTGAAAGTCGGAGATCCGCGTGCTGAAGATACACTCGTTGGGCCGATGATTACGCGCGATCAGTACGAAACCGCACTGGACTATATGCAGGTTGCGAAGGAAGAATGCACGATCCGGTACGGTGGTGCGAAACTCGAGGTGGCAACGCCGTTGCAAGACGGTTTGTGGCTCCAGCCGACATTACTGTCGGGTGTCAAACCGGGCATGAGGGTGCACGATGAAGAGATCTTCGGGCCGGTTTTGAGCATCGTCCGCTTCAAAGATGAGGCCGACGCTATTGAAATTTCGAACCGCGTTGAATACGGTCTTTCCGGTTCTGTATGGACGCGCGATGGCTCGCGCGGACTGCGTGTCGCGAAAGCGTTGGACACCGGTATCATCTGGGTAAACACGATGCTCACCGGCTATCCGCAGATACCTGTGCCGCCGCATAAGATGAGCGGGACGGGAGTGGAACTGGGTATGGAAGGTATGCTCGCCTATATGAAGCGCAAGAGCGTGATTATCGGGCACGACGACAGCGCCGCTGTGGGCTGGAGTCTGTCGTAGAGACGCGCTGGTTCCAGATTCGACAGGTGTGGGTGTTAAGAAAGGGCTAAGATGAGTGTTGGGAAGGACTTGGCGGAGATCGCGACACCGGCGCTCGTGGTCGATGCCGACATTCTTGAGGCAAACCTGAAGCGGCTTGCCGACTATTTTGCGGACCGGCACTGCAAGATTCGACCGCACTTCAAGTCGCATAAGTCTGTCGAACTCGCGCGACGGCAGATCGCCGCCGGGAGTACGACCGGTATCACGTGTTCGAAATTGGCGGAAGCCGAAGTGCTGGTCGCGGGCGGCGTCGGTGACGTTCTTATCGCCAACCAGGTGGTCGGACCGGACAAGGCGAAGCGGCTCGCCGTGCTGAATGCCGAGGCGCTCGTCCGCTGCGCGGTGGATTGTGCGGCGAACGTTGATGAACTCGGTACGGCAGCGACCGCGGCAGGCGTGACGATCGGTGTGCTGGTTGAAGTCGAAGTCGGTATGAACCGTTGCGGAGCGCTGCCGGGAGTACCGACTTTGGACCTCGCGCGCCACGTGACGACGACTGACGGATTGCGCTTCGATGGACTACAAGGCTACGAAGGGCACATCATCTACACCGACGCCCCGGAAGAGCGTGCCGCAAAGGCGCTGGAATGTTTGGCGCCGCTCGTGGAGACCCGGCGGTTAATCGAGTCGTCTGGGATGTCGGTTGCTATCGTATCCTGCGGCGGTACAGGGACTTACGACACCACGGGAAATATCGAGGGGGTCGACGAGATTCAATGTGGAAGTTACGCGTTGATGGACAGAAAATACAAGACGTTACGGCCAGACTTCGACGTCGCACGGTGGGTGCTAGCGACCGTGATTTCCGCCCACGACGATCGGGCGGTTGTCGATGTCGGCTTGAAAGGAATCGGCAATGAGTTCGATACGCCATCGGTTGTGGGGCATTCCGAGGCCGAGGCGCGATATGTTGCCGAGGAACACATCCCGTTTGACCGTCTACCGCTGAGCGTCGGAGATCGGGTCCGGCTAATTCCGCCGCACGGCTGCACGACACAAAACTTGTACCGCCAGATGTGGATTACACGGAGCGGTGAAATCGAGGGCGTTTGGGCCATCGAGGGCGCAGGTTGCCTGGAGTAAGAAAGGGAGTTACCCATGGCGAGATACATTGAACTTCGCTTTGTTGAGGACGACATTGCTGTGCGTGCACGACTGCTCGAGGGCGAGATGCCACGGACATGCGGCGAACTGGTGAAGTACATGCCGTTGCAGAGCGCTGCGACCCACGCGCGCTATTCCGGTAGCGAGGTGGCGATGCTGCTTTCGACCGACATCAAGATCGGCCGAGAAAAATCGACCTGCGCGGTCCTGCCGGGTGATGTCGCGTACATTTGGCTGAATCGCGACGATCATTACGGACTCGATGACGATGTTTCCGAGATTTGCTGGTTCTACGATCGCGATACGTGCCCGCAGATGCATGAAGGTCCCGTGCTCGCAAACATCTTTGCGCGCATCGAAGGTGACACGGCCGCGTTCTACGAGGCTTCGGCCAACACGCGGATTACCGGTGTCAAGCAAGTGAAAATAAGCCTGCTTGAGACCGACGAGAAGACGGAGACAAACGCATGACAAGCAAGTTGGAATTTACTTTTGAACGGGTTGGCCTGGTCGGATTAGGTTTGATGGGGCGTGGCATAGCGGCCTGCTTGCTCGGGCACGGCTACGAAGTCGTTGCTTACAATCGCACACATGAGCGTGCGCTGAAAGCACGCGATGCCATTGGCGGGCTGCTTGACGAGGCTTTGCAGCGTGAAGTGCTGAAACGCAATGACGTCGAGGGTTGGGAAGAGCGGTTTCATCTGGTTCGATCCTGTAGCGATTTGGCGGGATGCCCGATCATTGTCGAGTCGATCAAAGAGGACCTTGAATTGAAACGCACTCTCTTCGCGGAACTGGAGGAGCATGTCGATGCCGACGCCGTCATTGCCTCGAACACCTCCAGCTACCCGATTATGCACGTGCAGCAAGACCGGAAGCGACCGGAACGCATGGCCGTGATGCACTGGTCCGAGCCCGCTTGGGTGACCCGGTTCATGGAGATTGTGCGGAACGATAAGACCAGTGAAGAGACGGTACGGCGCGCCACGGAACTTGGGAAGCGTTGCGATAAGCAGGCGAGCGTTCTGAATTTCGATATTCGGGGTTTTGTGACGAACCGGCTTATGTACGCATTTATACGTGAAGCCTGTTATCTGGCGGATCGAGGCGTCGCGGATTTCGCGACGATTGACCGTGTGTTCCGCAACGACGTGGGATGGTGGGCCACTTTGGCTGGCCCGTTCCGATGGATGGATCTGACCGGTATTCAGTCCTACGGCACGGTTATGAAAGACTTGCTCCCAGAACTCTGCAATGACGGGCGTCTTCCGGACGTCATGAAGGAGAAGATGGAGAGCGGTGCGCATGGCATTTCGAACCTCGATGGCTTCTATGAATACGACGAACGCACGGCGAAGGAATGGGAGAGCGCCTGGGTCGATTTTACATTCGATATCCGGAAACTCGTGAGCAAGTACGAGGAGCGCCTCAAGAAGGCGGATGCGTTTGAAGAGTAGACTCTTGGCGTACAGCCCCCCGCCGCTTCCTTGCGGTTTTAAGGGCCAAAGCGGAAGATGTCGCCAGTGCTAATCAATCCGTTTGACGTTTGATACAGAAGATAGACCCCCCGAGGATTCGCCGACGAATCGTCGGGGGAGAAGTTCATCTGTTTGTTAGGACCGCGCGAGCGCAACATCCAGATATACGGTCCCGGGAGTTTCGCGCCGTTCCACACCGCTTTCTTGCCGCTCTCGGGTGTGATGAACACTCGTTGTGTGATGAACACTCGTTGTGTGATGATGTTGTATCCAAACCGCTTTCCTCTTTGACCGTCGTGATCCTCGGCCAATCCGAACGGGTCGTCAACGCCTTCAGGATTGTTCAGGTAGGCTACCGGGGTCGAGAGTGAGTTGAGGTAGTGCGGACTTGTGTGCCCACCCCACATTGGGTACGGAGGATACCCATTGTTGTCCAGACGATACGACTCCAAGGCGGTCGCAATAGCACGCATGTCGGCATTGACTTTGGCGACCTTGGCGCGAAGCTGTGCGTTCAAGAAATTGGG
>CAYTDF010000448.1:0-4744 GCA_964436365.1 uncultured bacterium
CCGTCAGCGTGTATTATATGGACGAGGCGAGTGGGGAATGGGTTCTGTTTCAAAGCGATACTATCGAACTTACAGATCCGGTCTTCGTAGGTTTTTTTGCCACGTCGTGGGCGACTGGTGTGACAACGGTCGGCTATTTCACCGACGTTGAGCTGACGTATGATCCGGGGAAAATTCCGACACCGGGGCCGACCTACACGCCGATACCCACCCCGACACTTCCGACCGGCCCTCCGGTCGAGCAACTGCCGGTTGAAGCCGGGCCGGAAGTCGTGGGGATAACACCGCTGACTGGGGATGTGAGCCTTTGGGCGTGGAACGGCGGCGGAAGCCGATATTGGCGACCGGAAGCGGACACGCTCAGTAACTGCAACGCCATCGTTATGGGTGGCATGCGCACGGAGCCGGGCTATTCCGGCAGCTCAAGCACGGAGTCGCAACGCGACACGCGCGACACGATCGCCATCTTTTCTCCCACCGGCGAACTGGTTGTACCCGCCCGCTCGGCTTTCTTTACCGATGCCGATGCGCCGTGGGAGAACACCGTCTGCACGCATCGAAACGAAGACAAATTTTACGGGCTGTGTGCCGATACGGTTGGCGATAGGAACGGGCCGCGCTACGTGGTGCATACCATCGCCAATCCCGACGCGTTCCCTGAGGCCTTTCCAGGCTATCCACCGGAAAATGACCGCGAATATCACACAGTGATCCAGGTCGTCAGCAACGACGGCGAACCTGAAACCAAGCTGATCAATCCCTGGGGTAATCATGTCAGCGAACCGGGATTGATTCGGGGCGGGATGGTCCGTTTCCTCTCCAATGGCAACATCGTCGTCAACTTCGAAGACCGTACGAGCGACGGTCCGGAAAAGGAGACGTTCTTCGGACGCACGGGCAATCTGCGTGTGGTGGGCGCGGTGATCTTGGGACCGGATGGCAGTATCGTCAAACCGCCTTTCGCCATATCGAACCCCAGCGATCGTTACAGCTCCAACAATCGCTTCGGTCTGACTTCCGGCGATGGCTGGTTTGTGGTTCGGTATGACGACGGGATCGACGGGCCGACAATTGTAGCCTTCGATAACGACGGTAACGAACTCGGTGGCGGCAGCGGCCGTGTCTATCCAGCCATCGACATCCCCGAGTTGAACGGTGACGGTGGCCGGGACCGTGGCGATCCGAACGGGCTGGAGGCGGTGGGCGATTTGTTGTTTATCACCCATCGTGGCGAAGATTTCGCGGGCTATTTGACCCAATTCCGTGTAAGCGACAGCGGTGTAACCGTCGAAAAGACGATCCGCTTCACCGATCACCCCGATAGCACTTTCGATCACAACGCCGATTTGGGTGTGGATTCGTCCGGCAATGTGATTGTTATATGGCAAGATCAGAGTTGGGATCGTTTTCAGCCCGACAGGTGGGAAGCGTTGGCGCGGATGTTCGATGTGAATCTCGAGCCCCTAACGCCGTCGTTCTGCCTGTTTGAGGTCGGCAGCAACACGAATATCGATGTAATCGATCCGATTTTGGGCCCGGGCCGCACCAAGCAATGCCGCATCGCCATGAATGACGAGATCATCATCGCCATCGCCGAAACCAACGAGGTCCCCTACGCGGATATGGATTCGGTCACTTGGAGCGGCGGCGAAGAATGGTATACGTACACCTTCATCGCTCGGATGCTGGAGAACCCCTTTGGCGAAGGCACAGCCGTGACGGATTGGGAACTGCGGTGACGGTCAAAGCAGAACCCCGGGCCGTTCATGCAGAACCGTAAAGATGCTCGCACCATGACGCCGGACAGTTCAGCGCGCCCCTTCTTTCTCGAAAAAGATTTCTGGCGTCTTTACCGTCGGCTGTGGCGGCACGTGCGCCCGTATTGGAAACTGTGCGTACTATCCGGCATCTGCATGATTCTGATGATGAGTCTCCTCGCGGGGCGCATCTGGGTCGTTAAACCGCTGGGAGATGCCATCGAGGATGGCACGCTCGACGAGAATCTCAACTGGATTCTCCTGTTTATGTTGTCGGTGACCGTCATCCGGGGCGCGGTTCGCTACACGCACTCCTACCTGACGCGGTATATCGGCCACCGGGCAATCCGAGACCTGCGCAACACTGTCTACAATCACGTCCTCTCACTGAGCATGTCCTTCTTCGTGCAACAGAAATCGGGGGACGTTCTCTCTCGACTGACGGGAGACGTCACGCTGGTCCGGCGTTCGGTGAAGCTCCTGTTCAGCGGCATCTTCGTCAAACCGCTCGAACTGCTCGCTTACGTCGGCCTGATGATGTGGCACAGCTGGGCTCTGACACTCATGCTCCTGCCTTGTGTACCGATTATCGCGTATGTGATTCGCAGAATCAGTACGGTGGTGAAACGTTTCAGCCGTCAGAGAAGAGAGGAGAACGCCGAACTCTACACCATGATCACCGAGAATCTCTCCGGGATGAGCATCATTAAGGCGTTCAACCTCGAGCGCTATCACGAATCGCGATTCGCCCAACAAACAGAGCGCCTGTTCCGGCTGACCATTCACGCCCATATCTTCCGCGCCATGAGCGCCCCGCTGATGGAAGTGATCGTCTACAACGGCGTCGCGATTGTCGCTTGGATCGTTCTGGGATTCATGGACGACATGAGTCTGGGCGACAAGGGCGTTTTCTTCTTGGCCGCATTTGTCAGTTTCAAACCCATCAACAGACTGACCGCCATCCAATACGACATTATCGAAGCGCTCGCCGGTGCGGAGCGGGTCTTCTTCTTGCTGGATCAAGAACCCGGCATCCAAGATCAACCCGAAGCTCAGCCACTTTCTGCTCCGCGCCATACGATTGAACTGGAGAACGTCTCATTCGCCTATCAAGAAGAGCCGGTTCTCCACAACATCAGTTTCTCAGTCAACGCCGGCCAAACCATCGCGATCGTCGGCCCGAGCGGCGCGGGAAAGACCACGCTGATCAATCTTCTGACACGGTTCTACGATCCCCAGGAAGGCTCGATTCGGATTGACGGCCACGATATCCGGGACATCCAGATTCACTCCCTACGCACGCACATGGCGCTAGTCACCCAGGATCCGATCCTCTTCAACGACACTGTCTGGAACAATGTCACGTGCGGCCGAAGCGAATACACCGAGCGCGAGGTCCACGAGGCCTGCGACGCCGCTTTTGCACACGAGTTCATCGTGCAGCTACGCGACGGGTATGAGACCGTCGTGGGAGAGCGCGGTGCGAAGATTTCCGGCGGCGAACGTCAACGGATCGCCGTCGCGCGAGCTCTGTTGCGGAATCCGTCGATCCTGCTTCTCGACGAAGCCACGTCGTCTCTCGATTCCGAATCTGAGCGAGTTGTTCAGCGGGCTTTCGAGCGTTCCATGGAGGGCAGAACCACGTTCGTGGTCGCCCATCGCCTGTCGACCGTGGCCCGAGCCGACTGGTTCTTCGTACTCGATCACGGGCGTATCGTCGAACAAGGTACACATCGCGAACTCGCCGCCCGGGGCGGTCTCTACTCGAGTCTGTACGAGAAGCAGATGCAGACGATCTGAGTCGCAATCGACGCGCTTGCACGGTGACGAAGGCCTCGACCCCGCTGTCCCAAGAAGAATCGTCAATGCTGTTGTTGAAGCATTCAAAGCAATACAGCACTCTAGGGAAGCGTCGATGAGACGCTGGACGAACAACCCTCCGTGGCCCTGATGCTGCGGGGTTACTCTTTTGTTGTTCGTTTCTCAGAAACGAACAACAACCAAAGACGTTTGCTGTCGATGGTCCGGCCAGGAACTGCTCGGCTGTGGGGATGATCTCGGCAGCCCGGGTCCATTCCATTCATCAGGCGTACTTCAGCCCCTCTCAGCAGAGATTCTTCCCGCTGCGTGGCAGGATGGGGAGGTCTCAGGGACCGAAACGAAAAATGTCACCGGAACTGTGCAATCCATTCGAAGCGTCGTACAGCAGGAATACGCCGCGGGGGTTGGCCGAAGGGTCGTCACCGGCGAGATTGAGTTGCTTATTAGGTCCCCGTGAGGTGAGCCACCAGATGTACGAACCGGGCAGCCGAACCCCTTTCCAAATCGGTTCGAAACCGGAAGGCGGACGTTCGATGGGGCCGGCTTTATAGCCCATTTTGGGCCCGATGTTGAGAAAACCGTAACGCTGTCCCCGCTGCCCGTCATGATCGACAATCAAACCAAAGGGGTCGTCAACGCCTTCGGGATTGTTCATATACGCGATGGGCGTCGAGAGGGAGTTTAGATAAGCCGGTGTTGTGTGTCCGCCCCAAAGGGGATAGGGCGGATAGGCATTGGAATCCAGGTTGTAGGATTCCAACGCCGTGGCCAGGGCGCGCATGTCAGCATCGATCTTGGCAATCTTGGCCCGGGTCTGCGCATTGAGAAAATTGGGCACAGCGATGGCGGCTAGGACGCCGATAATCGCAACAACGATCAGCAATTCAATCAACGTGAATCCGTTCCGTAAGACCATCGCGGTTGAACCTGGATTTCTCATATGGGCCCTCTGTCTTCCTCCAGAAGGGCAATCCTGAAGAGATTCCCCGGCTCTAGAGGTCCGATCTCGATCTTTGAGCATTATACAGAGGCTCACCGAAGGGATCAATCACTTTCGGAATCGGGTTCCTGGTCTCACCGATCTTGATCAACTTGTTTTGTAGCGCCGCCAGGAACGCATATGAACCTGAAATAGACTTGAAAGTGGCGAGTAGCGGTCCATACGG
>CAYTDF010000449.1:0-4706 GCA_964436365.1 uncultured bacterium
GGTTGGCGGAATGTTGGGCGGGCCGCCGAGCGGAGTACGGGGCGGAGCTGGCCGGGCTGTACGCATCAGCGCGCGTGGTGCTGAATGTTTTCCACGCGCAGTGCATTGAAGGCCTAAATCCTCGTGTCTTCGATGTGTTGGTCTGTGGCGGCCTTCTGGTGACCAACAGTAACGCTTCGCTGGAGCGGAGTTTTCCAGGCAACCGCGAACTTTTTGCGGCCTCGGATCCGACAGGTTTGACAGCGTGTGTGGCGGCGCGACTCGACAACGGGGCGGCGACCCTCGAAGAAAACCGCGCGGTAGCCCAGCGAGGCCAACAGCGCGCTCTGGTTGAGCATCGATACCATGCTAGAATGCTGGCTTTACTGCAGCGGGCCGACCGAATTTGGATGAGGAGAAGAGATGGCGATTCTAGTTGATAAGAACACCCGGGCGATTGTCCAAGGTTTTACGGGCAAAGAAGGTACGTTCCACGCCGAACAGTGCATCGAATACGGAACCAATATCGTGGGCGGGGTGACTCCCGGAAAAGGTGGGACCAAACACCTCGACTGTCCCGTGTTCGACACAGTAGACGCGGCAGTCAAGGAGACGGGGGCCAACGCCTCGGTGATTTTCGTACCGCCACCTTTCGCGGCGGATGCGGTGATGGAAGCCGCCGACGCGGGGATTGCAGTGATCGTGTGCATCACCGAAGGCATCCCCACGCTGGATATGGTCCGGGCGAAGAGTTACCTGGACGCGCGGCCCGACGTGAGAATGATCGGCCCCAACTGTCCTGGCGTCATTACACCGGGGCAATGCAAACTGGGTATCATGCCGGGATTCGTTCACACACCGGGAACGATCGGCGTGGTCTCGCGTAGTGGGACTCTGACGTACGAGGCTGTCGATCAGATCACAAAGGCGGGCCTCGGCCAATCGACTTGCATGGGTATCGGTGGCGATCCGATTATCGGCACGAACTTCGTGGACGCTCTCACACTCTTTGCGGAGGACGATGAGACCGAAGCGGTGGTGATGATCGGCGAAATCGGCGGCACGGCGGAAGAAGAGGCGGCCGCATTTGCCAAGGAGCATGTCAAGAAGCCTGTCATCAGCTTCATCGCCGGACAGACGGCCCCTCCGGGCCGGCTTATGGGCCACGCGGGCGCAATCATCGCGGGCGGTAAAGGCACGGCCAAGGAGAAGATGGCAGCCCTTCGCGCAGCGGGGATCGCGGTTTGCGAATCGCCCGCCGATCTTGGCAAGACCGTGCTCGAGCGGCTCGGGAAATGACGCCACGGCGTGCGTGACCGATGTCGGCCCTGGGTGACAACGTGACCAGAGGCCGAATGGTTCGTTATATTCCCACATGCCACCAAACGGCAGAATCCCAAACTGTGTGATCTTGGGCATGGGATAGTGTGTCCCGGACCCCACGGTCACTTGATGCGCGCTCCTCGAGCAGCCCGCTCAGACAACCTCATCGGAGGAAGAACATCATGAATTTTCGCATATCGATCGTCGGCTTCGGTCTGGCCCTGCTGGTAAGCACTCCCGGCTGGACGGAGGAGAAGGAAGTCTCGGACGAGGAACGAATAAAGAAAGAGGTCCTGGAAGTTCACACGTACGCCGCTCACCTGATCGGCCCGAAAGAGAAGAAACTCGCGCGCGAGCATGTAGTGAAGGGAATCAGGATGGTCTCGGTGCTGGAAACGCCCGAGTACGGTTTGTCCAAGGCCGCCAAGGATTGGGTCACGCTGGGCTATAACAGCGAGCGGGCTGTCCTCGCATCGAAGGAGATTATGAAGCGGTACGAGAAGCACATACCGGTCTGGATATCCTTGTATTGGACCGACGAGGCCCGCGATCTGAAGTTGCCGGAGGACATCCATAAACGGATACGTCTCCGCAACGACGAGGGCGTCAAGTTTCCGCTCGACGCGATCGATATGGAACTGACCGACCCGGTCCTGAATGCCTACCATCGCAGGAGCATGATCTCGCTTCTATTCAAGCGGGAAGTGGAGCAGGGCGAGAAGAAGAGCAAGAAGACGATTGAGGTGTTCAAGAACTCGAAAGAGGTCTATGTCGATCTACTCCCGATCGCGCCCGATTTTCAACAGGTGACGTTCACCTACAAACTGCAATCGCCACAGTATCCAATCCGATACAAAGGCCGCTTTTCCGCCCGGCCGCTCCCTCTGGCGAGGTTGATCAACTTCGAATGGGACAGCGTCCGGCCAGGCCCGGAGTGATCGTCTGCCTCGCTCCCGCGCCGCAGACCCTTAAAACCAACCCGCACCGTCCCTCCTGAGGGGCGGTGTCTCTTTTTGGCTCGGCGACTGCCCTTTTGGGGAAAGATCGGGGATATCTTTGTCGCTTTTCTCAGTTAAGTAATGTATTATTGTGATCAATGTAGAGCATCTGTCGAAAGCAAGGCCCGAACAGTAGAGGGCGGGGCAACACGGATCGGAGAAAACACCGATGTACTTTGTCAACTTGCAGCCCACACTAAAGAATCCACTGATCGAAATCGAGAGTTTCTGCGCCCTAACCAGACGGCTTACCGGAGAGGAAGTCGGACCTGTCAAGACCCTGCAGGACGATTGCACACGCTTCTTCTTCGTTCCGGATGCCGATGTGGATAGCGACGGGAAGTCCGCGGAGATCGCCATCGAGATGCCCGGCGTCACGATCCCGAATGTCGAGGTCTACATCATGAACAACGCGCTGGTGATCCGGGGGACGGCTCCACTGCTCGAGAATAGACCGGCAGACGCTAACGAGGAGTCCGCGGAATACTACCGAGCGATCCGGTTCGATCACGTCCTTTTGGGCGACAGCCTGGAGGTCGAAGAGGAAGAGAGCGATCGCTTTGTCGTCCGCGCTCAGTTCGATCTGACCACGGAGTCGCAACCCGCTAGTCGAATCCAGGGCGTTCTCGAGGAGTAGGGGCGCTTCGGGATGCCCGAGTGCCCCAACAAACACCGAGTCCCGTTCCATTCGAGAATTCGGCCCAAGCACGCTACCCTGGGAGATGGCCAGTCCTGAAACCCAAAAATCGGCGAAATCGCCGCTCGTGGCTGTAACTCTGTCCGCGTTTCTGCCCGGCGCGGGCCAGTCTCGTCAGGGGCGCAAGAAGATGGCCTTGCTGATGTACGCGGTCTTCGCGGTGCTGTTGACGCTCTTCAGCTATTGGCTGATCACGACCTATAACGCGGCACTCAACGCAGCTATGGCGCGGTTTTCCCCCCTTGAACCACCGACCCCGGCTGAAGCGCTCGGCGCGGTCAAGACGGCACTCGTTGCGTCCGCCACCGACAGCCGTATAATCATCGTTCTCATCCTTCTGCCGTTTGTCCATCTGTGGAGCATGCTGGACGCTTACCGAGCACACGGCAAAAGAAAAGACTGAACGTTTCTCCCAAGGAGCCCAACCATGGCCGATTCGCCTTTCAAGAAAACCGTACTCGCCTATTCGGGAGGCCTCGATACTTCCGTCATCATCCGCTGGCTCGTCGATACCTACGGCTGCGAAGTCGTCGCGTTCGCGGCCGACCTGGGCCAGGGCGAAGAGTTAGATCCGCTCGAAGAGAAAGCGAAGAGTTCCGGCGCCTCGGAATTTCACGTCGTGGACCTCCGAGATGAGTTTATCCGCGATTTTGCCTTCCCGGTTATGCGAGCCGAGGCCATCTATGAACGGAAATACCTCTTGGCCACGTCGCTGGCCCGGCCCCTGATCGCCAAAGCGCAAGTGGAGATCGCCCGCAAGACCAACGCCGATAGCTTCTCGCACGGCGCAACCGGTAAAGGGAACGACCAGGTGCGGTTCGAACTGACCTATAAAGCCCTGGCACCGGACCTGGGCTGCATCACCCCTTGGCGGGACCCGAACTGGACCATCAAAGACCGTGACGAGGCGATGGCATACGCCGCGAAGCACGGCATCCCCGTGCCCTCCAAGGCTGGCACACCCTATTCGATGGACCGGAATATGTGGCACATCTCCTTCGAGGGCGGTGTGCTCGAAGACCCCTGCAACGCACCCGAAAAAGATATGTTCGTGCTCACAGTGGATCCCGAGGACGCGCCCGACAAATCCGAAATCGTCGAAATCGAGTTCGCCGCCGGAAATCCGGTGAAGGTGGACGGAAAGAGCATGAGCCCGGTCGAAGTTGTGGAACACCTCAACGTGGTCGCCGGGCGAAACGGCGTCGGCCGTGCGGATCTGGTGGAAAACCGTCTTGTGGGTATCAAATCACGCGGGGTCTATGAGAGCCCGGCCGCGACCGTGCTGTACGCGGGACACCGCGCGCTGTGCGAGCTGGTGCTCGACCGGGAGACCCATCACGCGCGTCTGGTCCAAGCCGAACGCTACGCCGAACTGGTCTACAACGGCCAGTGGTATACGCCCCTCAAAGAGAGTCTCGACGCGTTCTTCAATGTTACCGAGCCGCGCGTGACGGGCTCGGTCAAGATGAAACTCTACAAGGGCAACCTCACCATCCTCGGCCGCCAGTCACCCTACAGCCTCTATATGCAAGACCTGGGAGGATTCGGCGAGAGCGACATCTACCAGCAGAGCGACGCCACCGGATTCATCAACTGCTATGGCCTGCCGATGATGGTGGAAGCACTAGCCAAACGGAACTGGCCAAAGACTTAATGTTACTTCCAAAATAACTGTCGCATTGGAAAAAGACTGAACGCCCGGCCATCGG
>CAYTDF010000450.1:0-4689 GCA_964436365.1 uncultured bacterium
ATCCGCGACGGGGAGATCGATCACGTCCATTTCCACGACACGCCGGACCTCCCGCGCGAGATTCTCAAGGACCAAGATCGCGTGTTCCCGGGCGAAGGTGTTGCGCCACTCGGGGAAATGCTGGCAGTCTTGAAGCGCAAGAAGTACAAAGGCTATTTCTCAATTGAATTGTTCGGCAAGGAATACCAAGAAGCGGATCCCTACGAAATCGCCAAGCGCGCGATTGAAACGTCAGCGCCGTTCTTGACTTGAGCGGATCGGCTTCTCTCCGGTCAATCGGCGGAACGCTCGATTCCGGGGAGGATTCGTGCGCGAATGGACGATAGCATTTCTGCGGCGAGATGGTCGTACGTGAAATTGTGGAGCGTGATCTCCCGGCCCCGAAGCGCTATTTCACGGCGTTTCTCGGCATGCTCGAGGTAGTAGCGGGTCTTGTCCAAAAGTTCGTCCCGAGATCGAAACAGAACAATGTCGCGATCTTCTTTGTACCAGTCCGTAATGGGACCTGTGTCGCGATCGGCGCTCACCCAGTAGACCAAGGGGAACGTGCCCGTGGCCAAGCAATCAAGAACCTTCATGGTCAGGGTCCAGTGGCTGTGTATGCAGATGTGATTTCGCGACGCGCGAAACATGGCCGCCATCGGCGCACCGTATGGGATCAGCCCGTACGCGTACCTCCCGAGAGCCGGATGCCCCTCCCAGCCCGGGCCGAAGATACCGAGGTCGTATCCAACTTCGGATAGCCAGGCCAGCGGCACGCTCCTTTGGGCGACACGGCCGGGTTTCTCTTCGAGGCTCCTGATCGCGGCGTTCATCTCTCTTGGATTGCTCGCCAACTCCGAGAATCGCTCGGGGGGGAGGCACTCCGCCATGATGTCGCGATAGTCGTTGTCGCAGAGTCTTTCGGCACCCTCGGCTAGCCGACGTTCTTGTTCCGCATACACAGCCCGGTAGAGCTCACGTTCGAGGGGGCCGCCTTCAGGATCGCTGTTGGCCTCAAAAAGGGTACGCACCGCGTCTGGATGGAGCGTGGAGACATACGAGACGTCAAACTCACGATCGAACGGCAACGCACCCGGATGGGCATTCATCGTGAATAGCCCCGGATCGGTTGGGACCTTGACGGTCGGTGTTTCGCCGTAGCCCAAGCGTTCGAGTTCGTCCGACCACTCCTTTGCCGAGGAAAAGTAGAAATCCAGTTCGTTCCTCTGCGACATGGCATTCGGACTTCGAAGCGCCGCCATGACGGGAGGGTCCTGCGCCCACGTACAGAAAGGAATCCCCTCCGTGCATATACCCGCAGCGTTGCAGTAGGAGCGCGTCCCGTTGATCCAGACGATGAGTTCCGGGTTGAAATCGTTGATTGTGTGCTGGATCGAGGCTGGCGTAATGTTCTGAAAGCTGTTGGTCTCTTGCAGCAGACGGAGTTCGTGCCCGTGCCGTTCGAAACCGTGGGCGAGAGATGCGCTGCATTGCGAAAGGTAACTCCCTCCGAAACGGACGCCACAGACGAGTATCCGTAAACGTCTTCCCAGTCGGTACCGTTCGCTCCACGCAGCGGTCGCCGTGGCGTCACTGGGGTCTCCCTGGGAGGGAGAAGCCTGTCGTTTCCGCATCTCCCCCGCGCGACTGTATACAACGGCCCACCGTCTTGTCGCGGATTGGATGCGGCTCGTAACGTCCTGGATCTCCGGTGGTGTGAGTTTGCTGTCCGGGGAAGCGACCCAGTGCGAAAGAGGGATGCTCAGGGGGTAGGTTACGGCCTGCTCCAACTCGTCCAAAGCGTTTGGCCCCGTGAAAAAGCGGAGCTGGCCGCTGCCCAAGGCCTCTGACCAGTCAAAGATATTGCTCGCGCGCTCAATTAGGCTGGTCTCGGGTTCGATAACCCAGACGGGCAAACCGCGTTTTGCCTTCCACTCGTTCGCCTGGTATGTGGACGTGGAGTTGCTCTGTACCGAGTCTCCTCCTTGCGGCCTATATGCGCTCAGTAGTCGTTCGACCAGAGCGCCCGAGCCGAGGCCGATCACGGCGATCGCGTGCGTTCCCGGTTCGAGTGCGGGGAGTTGTTGGAACGCCTTCTCCACCAGCGCCTGGATTTCGGGTGAGATTCCCGGCATGTCAAGAACCCTCCGCGCTACTCTATGCGATCCGTGCCTCGGCTCAGCCAGTCGAGCGAGGCGCGGAGAAAACCGATGGTCTCGTGGGGATGCTCTTCGCCGCGTTCGTACAGGCAACCGACGGTCCGATCCGGTAGGACCGCCAACGACGAGTAGGCCGAGGGACCGGCGTGCAACACTCTCTTAACCGGCCAACTCTTTCCCTCGTCGTCGCTGATGCGAATCGTCATCCGTATACGTTTTGTGCTGGCTGGATTCGAGAACAGAAGGCGGTCCTTGTTTCCGGTTTCCCCGGCGATCGTGTAGCGCAAGAAACTCGCCTGGCAAACAGGTTCGACGAGCTGGGGCGCGAAGCGGATCCCACCCCACGTTCTCCCTCTGTCCGTGCTTCGCGATTCGGCCCGACGATCCTGCCCATCGTACTGGCGCATATTCATCAACAGAGAACCGTCGGTCAATTCGACAACTTGACATTCGTTCATACCCGGCCCAATCGTGCCGCCGAGTTTCCAACTCGCACCGTGGTCGTCGCTGAAGATCGTATGCGACTGCCTGATCTCCTCGCCGTTCTTTTCGAGCAAGTGATTATCGCATGGGATCACCATCCGGCCGTCCCGCAACTGGATGCCCACACCCGGACCTGTCGCGTACCACCCCCAGTTGTCGAGTTTGACATCCGACGTGATCTCGACCGGCTCCGTCCATGATATTCCATCGTCCTGGCTGCTCGTGACGAAGATACGGTCGTTGTCGCGGCAGAAGGGCAACCAGATGGTTCCCGTCTCACGGTCCACCACTGGGCAGGGATTGCCGATGGTACGCTCACCATCCTCCCAGACCACCCGCTGCGCCTCCCAAGTTCGTCCGAGATCGCGACTTCGCTTCACCAGGAGATCGATGTCACCGTCGTCCTCGGAACTGTTTCTTCGTCCCTCACAGAAAGCCAGAAGAGTCCCCTCTGGCGAGACCAAGACGGAAGGTATCCGATAGGTGTGGTAGCCGTCCTCTCCGCTCACGAAAACGGGCGTCTCTTCCGGCCATGGTTCCGGTTCGCGCGTTCGGTCGAACAGCGGGGATCTCGAGACCAACACCGTGCCCGAACGATGTCCGGGGCGGTCCTCCCCACCGGGTATGATGACGCGGTCCTTCCACTGGACTGTTGTCGTCGTGACCAAGCATACCGGCAGGGAGTCGAACTTCGACCACGTCCGGGTCGGGATGTCGAAGGCCAGTATCTCCTTTGGAAAGCCTGGATGGTTCTCCCTCAATTCTTGGATTCGATGCACGTTGGTACCGTCGTCACCCCCGAGAATGAGTACTTTGGCGCGGCCGTATGCCACACCCGCGGACGGCGCCGCCACGGTTGGCCGGGGGAGATTGGGGAGAGCTTCCCAACCGCTCGTGGGATCGTACCGGTAAGCGTCGGTGAGATAGGTTCGGGCGGCTTTGCCTTCCGTATCTGCGTGGAGAGAACACCCGCCGACCACGTAGATCGCACCATCTTGGGATGCGACCGTGGCCAGCATTCGCGGCGGGCCGGGCCACGGTTCGAGAGACCGCCATCGTGCGTTTGTCGCAGAGAGATCGAGCGCCCAGAAGTTACTCTCGGCGGTGGTCGATTGGGGCGTGGTGATCCCGCCCGCGATGTACAATGTTTCGCCTAGAGCGGCTCCGGCAGTGAAAGCGATGGGGTGGGGCAGAGGTGGTAGAGGCGTTTGCCGGACGCCTTCGCTCTCCCACCTCAGAAGGACGGTGTCGGTGTAGTGGCGCGTGCCATCCCCGCCCCCGGCGAGAATCATGCCCCGATCCGTTGTGAAGGAGGCGCCGTACGCGAGAGCGTGTTTCAGCTGCCCCGCTTCCCGCCAATGTTCGGAATCCAGCGGAAGCGCATGGATCGAACCGCGCCAGGCTTTCGTTCCGCCCTGAAACAGCGGCGTTGGGAAATGGCTACCGCCGACGACGAGCAGCGTACCGTTGCTAATTCCGGCAAACTGTCCGCCGACGGGCACGGGCAGCTCGGGGAGTCTATCCCAACTCAGTGGACCGGCGGTCGCGCTTGATTGCGCCCCAACGGTTACCGCTAGCCACACGGCCCATCTGCAAATCGTCTTGGATGTGTATGGGTTCATGATCAAGACCTCAGGCAACAAGCGTATACGTCTGTGGACGCTCGAACCACGAAAGCATTCCCACAACCTTCGGAAACCTTGCCCTCGTCTGGTGTCTGCCATTGACATCGCGTCACATTTGTGCAATATGGAATCCAAGGTTATGACAGATTTGGCTTGCCTTGATCGCAGAGGGCCTTTCTGTCGAAACGAGTGGGTACGGAGTGTGAGTGATGAAGCGTGAGGCGCAGCGCATTCTGGTTTCCAACGACCATCCCGAAGAGGTCGGGAAGATCGTGGAGATACTCGGCAATGAAGGCTATGACGTCCTCGCCGTGGAGTCGCTGAAGAACCTCATCGAGAGCGCGGTCGCTACGTCTCCCGATGTTATCGTGCTCGGGCTCGATGACGACAACGATATGGCGCTTTCCATGTGTGAGCGGCTACGCCGGACCTCCGCGACC
>CAYTDF010000451.1:0-4685 GCA_964436365.1 uncultured bacterium
GGCTGCTTGCCGGAATCTGGAAATACACATCCCGGTGCAGAGCGTGACAGTGGAGAAGCGTCGGTACCCGCTTCACCAGAGAACGCCTCTTTGAAACCTCAACCCCTGGGTGTGTCTATTAAGGACGCAGCCAGGATACTAAGTAAGGAAGCAGACGTGACACTAAGTAAGGAGGAAGAAGATAATTTGGTGGAAGAGACATGCTACCGCTGGCGGAACAGGCGTAAGATGCCTCGTGAAAAGCGTATTGGCATAAGTCCTGAGCATTTACAGGTCTTCCTGTACAAGCCTAAGGATGTCTATGATTACGTCCGCGGGCTAGTAGGTGCTCGCACATGTGATCTTCACAACTTATTCGCTGAGTTGGAGAGTAGAGCTCGCTACCCACGCCTCTAAAACCGTCGGCAACCATCGGGGAATGACGGCGCAAGTAGAAAAAAATAACCTCTGTAAGTCTAGTTTAATCTGGTCGTTGCATCATTCATGTGCAAATGGAATCTCTCGAAACCGTCGGGAACCACGGGCAAGGTTCTTGGCCGTGGCACCCTTTTCGTATTCGCAGGTGGAGTACTCAGAACGCCAAATAACCATAGGGCGCCAGAGTCTCCATGGCATCACGAAAGTGGAGTCAAGTGCGAGATGAGTGAGGCCTGGAACATGAGTAGCGCAACTTCGAAACCACAACGGTACACACCAGAGAATCCGTGCCCAGTTTGCAAGGGATATGAGTCGGCTCCGCGCGAGCAAGGAATCCGGTGTCATGGGTATGTGGCGGGAGGCGGCCGGACTGCTTATTGCGCGCGTGAAAAATACGCTCGTGGAGTGCAGTTTGACGAGAAGAAGTCGGCCTACGTTCATCGCCTCCAGGGGGAATGTGAATGTGGAGTCGTGCACAAACCGGTCACCACACCACCCGATGTGAACGGCAAAGAGAAGGCAAGGACAAGGAAACGGGTGGCGGCTAGGTGGACCTATGAGGACGAGAACCGCAAGCCCTACATGCGCGTGAACCGCTTAGACCTCTTCGACGAGAAAGGGAACCCCCTGTTGAGGCAGCACGGAAAGCCCCAGAAAACCTTCTTCCAGGAGCGGTTTGAAAAAAAGACGTGGAAAAAAGGACTTGCTAACCGGCCGCCCATTCTTTACCGACTGCCTGAACTTCAAGAGGCGGATCCAAGTCTCCCTGTTCTAATCCCTGAGGGTGAGAAGCACGTCGACCGCTTATGGGCAGACGGATTCGTTGCGACGTGTAATCCCATGGGAGCGGGGAAATGGAGAGATGAGTACAGCCAGCACCCCAGAAACCGGGACTGCGTTCTTTTGGCCGACAACGATGAAGCCGGTCGACGACACGTTGCACAAGTCGCCCGGTCTTTGCTGGGTATCGCAGCCAGCGTCAAGATTGTGGAGTTGCCAGGCCTCCCAGAAAACGGTGATGTGCTCGATTGGCTGGATAGTGGACACTCATGCGAAGAACTGCAGGCCATCATCGACGAAACCCCGACATTGACCGACCTCCCAAAATGCTCAGAGTCCCCAGGTAGTAGGGAGACAGCCAGTATCTCTGGGGGTGAACCACGAATTCAAACTGGGTTCAAACTAACAGAAATTGGGAATGCCGAACGATTTGTTGCCCGTCATGGCAGGAATGTCCGTTATGTTCACGTCTGGAAAGCTTGGTTGATTTGGGATGGCACTCGCTGGAAAATTGATGACTCCGGCAAAGTCAGGCAGCTGGCAAAAGAGACGGTTCGCTCGATCTATGACGAAGCCAAAGAGGAGTCTGATGACGGCAAGAGAGCAAAAATTGCCAAGCATGCGGCCAGTAGTGCGCGTGAGAAGCACATCACTGCAGTTCTGAAACTGGCGGAGTCTGACGTTCCTGTTGCTGTCGGGCAGTTGGACGCGAAGCCGTGGTTGTTCAATGTCACGAACCGGACGATTGATCTACGTACGGATGTGCTGAACAAACATCGACGCGAGGACCTTCTAACGAAGTGTGCGCCGGTCACGTTCGATCACATGGCGACGTGCCCGCGATGGCTTGAGTTTCTGAACAAGATCATGGAGGGGAACCAGGAGTTGATCGCTTACCTTCAACGAGCACTCGGTTCGACTTTGGTGGGTGAGAATCGAGATCAGAAGATCTTCATCTGCCACGGCCAAGGGGCGAATGGCAAGAGCACATTGCTTGAGGTGATTCGATCCGTCTTTGGCGACGACTATGCTCGACAGGCGAGTTTCGAGACGTTTCTGTCAAAGAATGCGGCGCACGGTGGCGGACCAAGACCCGACCTCGCGCGGCTTGCCGGTGTCCGTTTCGTTTCGGCGACAGAAGCCGAGGAGGGACGATGGCTTTCCCCTGTGACTGTGAAGCAACTCACCGGTGGTGACCGTGTGACTGCACGATTCCTTTACGGTTCAGAGTTTGAGTTTGTACCGCAGTTCAATATATGGCTGGCGACGAACCACAAGCCGGTCATTAGGCAGAATGATTTGGCGATCTGGAGAAGGATCGATCTGATCCCGTTCGAGGTGACGATCCCAGAAGACGAACGAGACCCGAACTTGATCGAGAACCTGCGGAAGGAGTTGCCCGGCATTCTTGCGTGGCTGCTGGCGGGTTGCCAGATGTGGCTGGATCGCGGATTACAGACACCGAAAGAGGTTTCTGTGGCGACCGAAGATTATCGGAGTGAGAACGACTATGTCGGACGGTTCATTGAGGAATGTTGTGAATGCGGTCCCAACTTCTGCACACACGCGAGCGAACTTCTTGCCCGATACAAGGAATGGGCGGAAAGGAATGGTGAACCGATCAATGTGACTGCCCAGAAATTTGCGCTTCGCCTCAAGGAGCATGACCTCACAAATGTCAAGACGGGAGGGCGCAAAGTTTGGCAGGGGGTCAAGATTCGCGATGGATGAGGGACGTTAGGGACGATCTGGAGCACTTATGAGGAAATCTCCTATACGTGTGTAATTGGGGAACTTTGCCAAAAGTCATCACAAACATCCCTATCGTCCCTCTGATCAAGCCCGAGACAGGTAGCAACGAACGAGAAAGAGACTCGAAACACCACAGCACGTTCCCACGGAAGCCGGACACTGACCTTCCCGCTTTCGTTTTGCAGATAAGGCAAGCACATGGCATCGCAGAGCAACACAACAGCCAGTCCGCTAACCCTCGAGGAAGCCCTCTTGGTCACGGTCAAGCCGTGGCTCAAGCCACTTCAGGAATACTGTCGACGGCTTGAGGGGCATTTGTCACGGCTGGAGTCAGAGATCGAGGCTCTTCGACCGGCAGCGGAAGCCACGGAGCGGCTGGAACGTGAACTGGCCGAGGAACGCCAGCGCACCGCAGAGGCCACCAAACGACTCGAAAGCGAGATCGCAGCGCTCACCACAGTGCCCGAGGGCGAGCACTGGTTGACGATTCGGCAGGTCGCTCGCGTTCTGGGTTGCTGCACAAAGACGGTGAGGTTCCTCGTGAAGATGGGAGAGATCGGAGCCAAACCCGGCAAGTGTCCGAACTCTCCGCTCAAGATCAGTTCCCGCGAAATCCAGAACTACCTTCACGCAAACCACGGCGGCCGGTCGCCCGGTCGCGGATCGCTGCATGGAGCGGAGCAGAGGCTCCGTAGAATCATAGGCTAAGAAAGGAAAGAAGATTATGAAGAAAACAATAGCAAGACGTAAGATGGTCGCCAAACTGTACGAACAAAGCGGGGCTGAAGATTGTCACATCCCAGGCTCGGGCATAAAACAGCGCAAAGCGTTTGAGCGCTTCTGTTGCGAGTTTGGAATTGTTCGACGCATGGAAAAAGGCCGCTGCCTTGCTCCCCTCCTTGGCAAAAGATGCCGCAACACCCGTCGTCGGAAATGTCCATGGTGTGAAGTTGCCACTTATCAGGAGGGATTCGATCACCTTCAGCTGTGGAAAACAGACAGTGGGCAACTGTTGACTGCGAACCAACCCTATACCCCGATGTCACAAAACTCTATCCGAGTGCTTTGGGAAGAGTGGGGATTGTATGTCTATGAACGGCCGTACTCGTGGTGGTGTCCAGGTCGAACGCACCTATATGTCATCTCGGTTCAAGAACAGCCCGGACTTATCGACCTGGGTGATGAATTGAACGGTGACCGGGCAACCGATCCAATAGAAGTTTGCTCAACTAGCCATTCTCAGGGATAATGCGAATGCTACAGGGAGTCCGGCCCGTGAGATTCGGAAGCAATAACTTGAAGTCGTGGGGGGGATCCGATGAATCCCGTGATTGAACGAGCCCAGGGATGTTTGCTTGGCCAGCTCGCCGGTGACGCTCTGGGCAGCTTAGTGGAGTTCCAAACGCCGCAAGAGATCCGACAGGAATACCCAAATGGCGTCCGTGAACTTGCCGATGGCGGAACCTGGAACACGATCGCAGGGCAACCGACGGACGATTCTGAAATGGCGTTGCTGCTGGCTCGTATGCTGGCGGAGCAAGGGCGATACGACCCGGAAGAAGCCCGGAAGGCTTACGTCTTCTGGTTGAATTCGGGGCCCTTCGATTGTGGCGCGACCGTGTCGAGCGGTCTGCGTGGTCGACCCAACCACGGTAGCCAAGCCAATGGCGCGATGATGCGGGTCAGCCCGCTAGGCATTTTTGGAGCCAACCACGACCTTCAGCGGGTTGGTGAGT
>CAYTDF010000452.1:0-4683 GCA_964436365.1 uncultured bacterium
CGCGCTCCGCAGCGAGTTGGACGCGCTATTGGCGACGTTGCTGGATATGGAGAAACGTGGCGAGGAGCGGATGAAGCGGCACGGGGAGGTCCTGGAGCGGCAACTCCGGGCCCTCCAGAACGCGCGCCGCGCTCGAACCGCATACCAAGCCTACGCGAATCAGAGCCGACCGCCTCACTTTATTGACCGGCGCAAATAGGAAGCGCGGAGGTTGACGATGGTTGAAGAGCGGCAAGCGTCTCTAGGGGCCACTGGCCTGCAAAGACTCGCATCGACATTGGAGAAGGCCTCCGATGACGACGTACAGGCTTTGCACGAGGCCATTGAGCTCTTCAACCGACACACGCAGGAACTGCGCGAGGCTTACGACGCTTTACGAGGGCGGGTGGCCGCCGTCGACCGCGAACTCGAAGAAAAGAACCGCCATCTTGAGACGCAGGTTAGGGAAGTCGAGCGGCTCAAGGGCGATTTGGACGAAATCATCGAATCGATGGACAACGGATTGATCGCCGCCGATACCGAGGGACGCATTTTCACCTTTAATCGGGCTGCCGAGCGGGCTTTGGGGCTCTCTCGTGAGGAGGCCGTTGGCGCTCGACCGGTGGATCTCCTGGACCGAGGAGGACGCGCGATCGCGGGAGCGTTGATGGAAGGAAAGCCGGTACCGTTGGAGGTGAACGCCGCGCGTAAGGACTCGCCCGCCGTCATTCTGCGCGGCACCGTGACGCCGCTCTTCGATCGCGAGGGACGATCTCGCGGGGCCACCTACATCTTCACCGATCTCACTTCGCAGCGCCTTTTGGAGGAGCGCGCGCGCCGCGCCGACCGCATGACCGCGCTCGGTGAACTGGCCGCTGGCGTTGCGCACGAGATGCGAAACCCGTTGACGACGATTCGCGGCTATCTACAGATGCTCCCGGATTACAAGGATGACGAGGGGTTTATCGACGAGTTTTCGGAGAATTTCATACGTGAGATCGATCGTCTGACGGAGCTGACAAATGGCTTGTTGGACATGGCCAAACCGATTGGCAATGACCTCAAACGTTTCGATCTCGGTGAGTTGGCGGAGGACGTCGCCGGGTTCTTGAGTGAACGCGCGCACCGCGCCGGGGTTGCGCTCACGGTTCAGCGAGACGCGGAAGCCAGCCCGGTGGCCATGGATACCGATCGGATTCGGCAGGTTTTCATCAATCTGATCGTGAATGCTGTCGAGGCGTGTGAGACGGGCGGTTCCGTTATCGTGCGCCTGGGTGGGACTGAGGAACAAGTGAACGAAGCCGGTCTGAGGCGCTCGTTTGTCGTCGCGGATGTCACCGATGACGGCCCGGGGATCCCCGCGGGAAAGATCGATCGTATCTTCGATCCATTTTTCACGACCAAGTCTTCGGGGACCGGGCTCGGTTTGGCTCTCTCCAGTCGAATCGCGGAAGAGCATGAAGGATGGCTGCGAGTGGAGAGTGAAGAGGGGAAGGGAACCACCTTTTCGCTTTTGTTGCCGTATGCGGAGGAGAACTGACGATGCCCAAGGCCACGATTCTTGTTGCCGATGACGAACTCGGGATTCGCAATCTATTGAAGCGGGCTCTGGAGAAGGAGGGGTACCGGGTTGTGCTCGCCGAGGACGGTGCGGAAGCGTTGCGGTGTCACGAGCGGGAAGCGCCCAATCTCTTTCTTTGCGACATCAAGATGCCCGAGATGGATGGATTGCAGGTATTGCAGGCTGTCCGTGAACGCGATCCTCAGGCCCAGGTGATCATGCTGACCGCCGTCGACACGGCCAAAACCGCGTTACGCGCCATGGAACTCGGCGCGTTTCGGTATGTGACCAAGCCTTTCGATCTCGTCGAAGTCAAGGCGCATGTCGCCAAGGCCCTCGAGGTCGTTGATGTCGTCCGCACCAACCGCGATCTGCAAGAAGAGATGGGACTTCGATACGGTCTCGACCGAATTGTGGGGAAAGACCCCAGCATGATCGAGATCTACGATCTGATCCGCACGGTTGCGCCCACGCCCAGCACTGTCTTGATTCGCGGCGAAAGTGGAACCGGCAAGGAACTCATCGCTGGGGCGATTCATTGCCTCTCGCCTCGTTCGAACAAGCGTTTCATCAAGGTCAACTGTGCCGCGATCTCCGAGGAACTCTTGGAGAGCGAGCTGTTCGGACATGAGAAAGGCTCGTTTACCGGAGCCACCCGCCAGCACGAGGGAAAGTTCGTGATGGCCGATGGTGGCACCATTCTGCTCGACGAGATCAGCGAAATGAGCGCCAAACTCCAGGCGAAACTCTTACGCGTCCTTCAGGAGAAAGAGGTGGACCGGGTCGGGGGGCGCGAGCCGGTCACGGTCGACGTTCGCGTCGCGGCCACAACCAACCGCGATCTCGGGGCTGCCATCGAGGAGGGCACGTTCCGCGAGGACCTCTATTACCGCTTGAACGTCGTCACGATCGAGTTCCCGCCGTTGCGAGAGCGCCGCTCCGACATCGCCATGCTCTGCAAACATTTTATTGCGAAGTACAATCAAGAGATGAACAAGCGTATTCAGGGTGTCGATCGGGATGCCGAGCAGGCCCTGATCCGTTACCACTGGCCTGGGAACGTACGGCAACTCGAGAATGCTATCGAACGGGCTGTCGTGCTCTGTTCCGAGCCCACGATCGGTGAACGCTATCTGCCCACGGAGATTGTCGGGGGCGGTGGACCGGTCAAGAGCGGTGATGGCATCGGCCGAGTCGGACTGACAGTGGGTGAGGTCGAGCGCGAACTGATACTCAAGACTCTGGAGAGTGTGGATAGAAATCGAACCCGGGCGGCTGAGATGCTCGGGATTAGCATTCGGACCCTGCGGAACAAACTCCACGAATATCGGGAGTCCGGTCATTTCTCTGACTGACGCGAGTTGAAACCATGGATGCGGGCGTACTGGAAGGTGGAAAGTCTGTACTTGACCTGGCTAACGAGCTAGGGACAAGGACCGAGACCGTTCTGAGCGCAATGCGTCAGATGGGGCTCGAAGGCGATGATCCCACCACGTTCATCGAGCCTCAACTCGAGCAGAGGCTTGTCCGGCGTATGGCCGATTCCGGCCGCGTACCCCAAAGCGTCGTCAAGAAGCGCCGCAAATCGAAGGGCACTCTCGGGATCAGTCAGGATGTCCTGACTTCCGCGTTGGGAGCCACAGAGAGCGGTTTTGTCCAAGACTCGGTCCCTCCCGACCTCGCCCACGCAATCATTGCCGAGAAGGACAATCTGCTCGAGAGCCTTGGCGGACCTGTTGTTGAAGAACGCACCGGACCGAGCGATCTCGATCGTCTCGCGACCCCGGGAAGACCTCGGCCGGTATTCGAGGAAAAGACACAACCGAAACCCGCCCCCAAGAAACCGACGAAGGCTAGACCCAAAGCCAAGCCGAAAGTCAAACCCAAACCCAAGCCAAAGCCAAAAGCGAAGCCTAAGCCCAAACCGAAACCGGCGGCCGTACCGCCGACAACGGCTGCCGCCGCTCCCGAGCCGACCGTCGCCGCCGAGCCCACGGCACCTCCCGTAGCCGAACCGGTCGCCGAAATCGAAGAGACGGTCGACATTGGGGATCTGGATCTCACTGAAGACCTCGACGTTACTGAGGACCCAGGCGAGACCGAAGACCCAGGCGAGACCGAGGATATCGACCTCGATGAGCTGGCCGAAGCCGGTATCGATACTTCCGACGTGGCGGCGGAGGCCGAGACCGGCGAAGAAGGCGAAGTTGAGCTCTCCGACGAAGAGGAGGCGGCTCTGGCCGAGGTCCTCAGTGGGGATGACGAGGCTGATGACGAAGAACTCCTCGGTGAGGATTTCGATCTCGACGATCTCTTCGGTGAGGGCGCGGGAGACGAAGAAGAAGAGGAAGAGGAAACCGAGGAGGAAGCCGCCCCAGAGGAGGAAGCCGCAGCCGAAGGCGAAGAGGAGGGCGAAGAGGAAGAAGAGGCCCTCGAAGACGAACTCGAGGAGGAAGAAGAGGAGGAGGAGGAGGACCAACCTCGAAACCTGTTTGAGCGAATCGTTCTCAAACTCGACCTAACCATGCCCGAGTTGGTCGCCCTCTGCATGGGTTGTTTCGTCTTGGCGTTGGCCACGTTAGCGCTCGCTGTCTTCTGGTACAACAACTACAGCCAGCAGGAAGCCGACGATCTCTGGATTGCCGGACGCGATGCCTTTAACACTCAAAAATACGATAACTGTATTTTGAATCTTGATAAATACATCAACAATTTCGATATACAGGAGCATACGGAGGAAGCCTCCTTTATGACCGCCGAGAGTCGATTCCTTACTGCCGTGGAGTCTGGCGAATCGTCGGAATATATCGACGCGCGGAAAGCCTTCGAGAGCTTCTTGGATTTTCAAAAGGACCTCACCAAGAGTTTCAGCGAAAAGAGCGAAGACCCCTCGCCCTATCGGTATCCTGATGGTGACCTCGAAGAGAAGGCTCGGTGGTTTATTGCCGCCTGTTACCATGGGCAGGACGCCTATGAAGACGCTATCGATGAGTATGAGCAATTCCTGAAAGATTACGAGAGTTCCGAATTCGCTCCCAAGGCGATTCGGCGCATACCGCAGCTCTATGACGCATGGTCGAAGATGGATGAGGGTTTCGAAGCCGACCGGCGGACGACGGCCAACGACGAGTATCTAAAAGTCC
>CAYTDF010000453.1:0-4680 GCA_964436365.1 uncultured bacterium
TCGTATCCGGGGCATTGTAGAGCACAGTTACCTTGCTCGTCGCGATCTCGATCTTTTCAATCGTGCGGCCCTCCATGATCTCTCCCTTGACGGAGCGCGTGTCGTAGGCCAGGAACCGGTCGTCCGGTGAGAAATTGTCGTTGTTGTCGAGCGCGTGGTTCTTGGCGTCAAACGTCAGTTGTCGCGGTTGAGCCGTTGCGAATGAGGAAATCGAGAGCAGACAGGTTAATCCAATCATGGTGCGCATGGGTAATTCTCCCCGGAGCGTTGAGTTTCTTTCTCATAGATTGCCATGAGTCGAGAGTTCGTGCACGCCCAATGAAAGGAATCCCGTTCCACGCCGCGAACAACAGGGTAACAATCCCAGTATGGAGAACGACCGGCTTTGGCCCGGTACCGCTCCACCCCGTACGTGCCTGAAAGGACGACCATGCCCAAGAACCGTACCGCATCACCGCTGGCCCTCATTCTGATTGGCTTTCTCGCCCATCCCGCAATCGTGCCCGCCGCCGAACCTCTGCCGCCGGACGCGAAACCACTCCGCATCGAGATTTCGAGAGAGCATCCACTCATCATCTGGCAGGGTTCATCCACACAGGAGGTGGTGCACGCAGAGGTCATCGTCGAAGATTGGAATCGGCACGTACCCGAGGATCTCAAGCCGTACAGCGTCTTCCAAGTCGAGGTCCGCTATCTGGATCAAGAACGGCGATTCGTGAAGTACTGCGCGGTTCTCGACCGGATGCAGCAGGCCAATATCCCCGTATGCCTACAGGTGATCGACCCCCACCCGGAATACGAGTATCCCCTGCGGTTCGTGGAACAGATGCTCGATCGTTACGACTGTATCCGTGTCGTGCAATCGACCGAAAACCGGACCGAGTATTACAGCAAGCTGCCCGAGGCCGCCGACATCAGCACACCGCTGGAAATCGCATATATGTGCAAACTGATCGAAATGGGAGCCCGGCGGGGGATCGCGACGAGTATGCAACACCAGGCTCTGCGCTGGCTACACATCGCCACGGACGAGTTGGCGCGGGAGCTCCGCCAGACCTTGGAGACCTACCACGCCTACACCATCCCCACCAACGAGCACCTGGGCAATCAACATTTTCCCCGCCAGACGTCCGTCTGGGGTTTTTGGATGGGGGATGTCGTGGACAACTGGGGAGTCGAACCGCAGTCGTGGTGGTGGGAGAACGCGAACTACACCCAACCCGGCGTTTTCGGCATCAGCCCGCCGAACTGGCAGTTCAAGTTTCCCAAAGGCATCTACCGGCCCATGATTCTCCAGGCGGCCATGTTGGGCGCGACCGTATACGCTTTCGAGCCGCACTGGGACCTCTTCGAACACGCCCGGCCGGATGTCTGGTACGACGACATTCTCCCCACGATGCGGGAAGTGATTCATCGGAAGCTGATCCGATCGAAAGAAGAGGTCCAAGAGAAGACGAAACTCGCTTATCAGGTCCCGTTCTCAAAATCAATCGCCGATTTCCATCGTATTTCGCGGGACATGGATTGGATGGCCGATGAAGGATTCTTGGCGCGGGCGGCATACGGGGTCTATGCACGAGGAATCGAACATGAGTTGGTCCCCAACAAGAACAAGGCGTTTTTCATTCCCATCTTGCCTCTCAACGCCAAGGAATCCGCCAAACAGCGCTTCGAGCGAGTCCTCACGCCGGGAGAGTGCGAAACCACGGAACAATACGCAGATCTGCTCGACAAGTACTATCCCGAACCGGACCGCGAGCCCGCGTACGTGGAGCGTGTGGGACGCTTCCTGTACGTGATGCAGACGCACGAGAATCTCTACGAACGGCAATCGTTTTCCGTCGAGGTCCCCATCGCCGTGCGCGGCATCGAGCTGGAGCGGCAGGTTTCAGGCGTCGTGAGTCTGCATTGGCCTGCGGTTCGAGGGGCCAGCGGGTATCAAATCTGCCGCTGGGTCAACGAGCGGTCGGGACCGGAGGAGTTCCCCATCGGCGCGGCCTGGTCCTCGTGGGAAACGCTGGCCGAGGTGACGGATGCCAAGTTTGAAGGTCCGATTTCGACCCCCGCCATTCTGGGTGTGCGCGCAATCACCGATGAAACCGAACCCCTAAGCGGTGCGGTCAATCTGTTCGACTGCCTCGTCTTCGACGTGGAACATGCGCGAATCACGGAGATCGTCGAGGTTGCGCCCGACACCAAGAGAGCCGAAAGCCGCCCGCGCCGCTTTGTGGACGAACGTCCAGAGAAACAGGAGTGGTTCGACCTAGGGCACGGGCTCCAGGAACAACACCGTGGTGTGGCGAACGAAGTGAAAGCGACCTTGCGCGCCATGATCCAAGAGTTCGAAAGAGAAGATATCCGAGGCATGGCGCGGTACTATGCGGGAGACTACCGAGACGCCAACGGGTACGACCGCGACTACGCGTTGCGCGCCTGGATGTGGTGGTTTCAACGCATGCACTTCCCCTATTGCGCGGCGACTATCCAAGAATGGGACGCGTCGGAGTACGAGCGGGACGGCATCGTGCGTATGAAGATGACCGGCTACTGGCGCGGCGTCATGATCTGGGACGAGCCCTGGGGATACGACGGTTTCGCCCGCATCCCGCGCCACGACAACACAGAAGTCTGGTGGACCTGGAAGAAGGACGCCGGTTCGGGCCAATGGGAGATCGTCACCACCCAGCCCGCGTGTCCCAACTTCGGCGAGATGCTTTGGAACTCACGCGGCCACACGGTCACGCACACGATGGACGCGTTCCAAGACGGGCCGAAACCGTGGTAGTCGAAGTATCGGCTATGGGGTTTTCTGCGTGTGTACGACCTGGATATGGTCTCGTTCGACGCGATACAGACGGCCGTCTTCGGAAGTGAGCGTTAGGAACTCGATCTCCGGGTTGATGGCGAAACCATCCCCATCGGCGTCAGTCTCCTTTGCACGCTGCGCTCCCGCGAAGAAGTACGGTTCCGGACACTGCGTGTGATCGCCGAGAGGAAAAGGTCCGTCTTTCGTGCCCAGGGTTTTGGACCGCTTGAAGGTCGCAACGCCGTTGTGGTCTTCGATTCGCTCCAGCCATAGGATCTTCGAATTTTCGCCGGTGAGCTTCGCCATAGGCGTTCCACCTTTGACACCGGTCAGCACATCCAGATCGCCATCGCCATCCCAGTCCACGACGCAGAGTTTGCAGCGACCTTCGAAACCACCGCGTCCGTCGAGTTCCATCACCGCTCCATCGGCATACCGGAATGGTTCGAGTGCCAGCAGGTCGAACGATCCGGAACCGCGTTCGTGGTATCCCAACCTGCCCTTGGGATCGAGATAGATCACTTCCAATACACCGTCGCCGTCCCAATCCACAGCGATTGGCCGGACACGCCACACGGTTCGGTAAGGTCGCCCTTCGACGGTCAGCGCATGGCCCTCATCCAACGCGCCTTGCCCGTCGTTCAAATAGACCAACGTCGAGCCAAAGATGTTACCGAGAATGAGATCGGAATGTCCGTCGCCATTCCAATCGCAGGTCGAAGGACACGTGTACCCCCACGTCGACTCATTGGGCCCTTGAGTCGAACCGTTGGCCATGCCGAGCAGGCGCACGGGCTCGTTTCCAGAGAGCAATGGTTTGAAGACTCGATAGCGCGGGTCGGCATCCGTCCCGCCGTTCTCAACCCAAGTCAATTCACCGGCCGCGTTTCCAAAGACGATGTCTCGGTCGCCGTCTTCATCCCAGTCGACAAAGTTCTGCACAGTCAGAACGCCGATGTCGATCTCCGGCTCGACACCTCTCACTCGAAACGGCGGCGCAAACGTTGGATGTCCGAGGGCGTCCCGGCCGGTATGGCGCATCACGTACACAAAACCGTCTTCCGAACCCGCAATCAGATCTCGGTCTCCATCCCTGTCCCAATCGAAGACCGCATTCCTCGCCATGCACTGGGGAACCGCCAGGGCATTTCCTTCACAGTCACGCTGAGGTGTGGCCAGGTCGAAGAGGGGCTCGTCCACGGAGCCGATATTCCGATAGAACCAGAGTTGACCGCTAAAATCGGCCACACTCAAATCGAACAAACCATCACCGGTCCAATCGGCAGCCGTTGGGTAGGCATTGTGAATCGCACTGACATATCCGCGTCCGGATTTCAGAACTTCCGCATTCGTAAAGCGCGGCGCGGCGGCAGTACCTCTGTTGCGGTGATATGCAACAAAGCCCATCCCGAAATCCCCACGCCAAAGCCCAGTCTCATCGTACCCCCCGCCCAGGGAGAGCGACGCCGACTGAATCCCTTCTCTTCCGGGGAAATAACCACGGGTTTGTCCGAAACTGACCACGAGATCGGGGACGCCCTCCCGGAAGACGACACCGATCTGTTCGGCGCGGAACGGATTTCTTTTTCCATCCGCACGGTCGAGAGTGATGATCTCACGCGGCGTGGGGCGTTCCGCCTTGGACGTCATGAGATACAGCCGGTAGGCGTTCTTCTCGATCCGCACGAGATCGTCTGTCCCGTCGCCATCCCAATCCACAATGGTCTGAGGAGCGTTCGAACTGTTCCAGGGCACAACCGGACCGGCAACCCAGCGGTGTTTCGGATGAGAACGAAGAGGGTAGAACGATGTTCCCACGCCGTGACCCCCCGTCGACATCACCAGCCAGGGCGTCTCCGTACCCGTGAGGTAGC
>CAYTDF010000454.1:0-4660 GCA_964436365.1 uncultured bacterium
CTAATTCGGAGCTCATGGATCACCCAATTCGTGCGAAAAAGGCCGGGTAGAGAGGCAGAATTCCCCCTTCGATAGACCCCCAAAAGGGAAGGTTATGAACAGAGCTGACGATATAGACCTTGCGGACGATGGTGCGAGCCGCGTAGACGAGCTTGTCGTGAGCTGGGAACGTCGTGACGAGCTCGGCTTGTCACGGGCGGCGTTTCGAACCGCGCGCGAGGTATTGGAGTGTGAGGAAGACGTCCAAAAGCGGATGGCCACCGAAGAGGGCGTAGGGAGTGCGCTGCTGTTTCTTAGCTTGGTCGTTCTGGTCGGCTTCACGCTCTGGTGTGTTATACCCGTTGCCGTACTGGCGATATTGGGGGGCAGGGTCTCTCTTGGGGCGATTAGCGTGTTGGGATACTTGGCCCTGAGCTCACCTCTGCTGGGATTCGGTGTGTGCGGCTCGATAGGACTGGTCTTGCACGCCAGCGCGCGCTTCTTCGGAGCGAAGACGGGAACGCTAGGTGCGATGGTGCGGGTTGTTTGTTACGCAATGGGCGGTTCCGTTTTCTGGTTGACTGTACTTCCTTGCGCCTGCATGTTGTTCACACTCTCACCGTTCATTGTGCTGTACGCGGTGCTGATGTTGATTTGGACGCTCGCGGGTGAAGGGGGAAGACCGTTTGGCGAGGATTTTCTTTTTACAGCGGTGTATGCGGGCGTCTGGGTGGGAGGGCCGGTGGGATTCCTGACGGGGCTGGGAATGTTCTGTTCGTTCGTGGAAGGTTGCCGAAGAGGGCTAAAGGTGGTGTACGGGGCCAGTGGGAAGGCTGCGGGTGGGATCTTAGGATTTGCGGTCGTCATGTGGTTAGCCTTGATAGCCGGTCTGGGCATTGGAGTGGCGACAGTTGTAAGCGTGTGGTTCGGAAATTAGAGAAAAGAGAAGACAATAGGGGTGCGTAATAAGTAGTGCCTAAACTCCACCCACAACAACGTTATCAATAAGTAGATGGGGACCGCCCGTCGAGACCCGGAGTGGACTCTGGCCGCCCTTGCCACAGCCGCCCAAACCCGAATGAAATGCGAGATCGTCGCCGACCAGCTGAATGTTGCCCAACGTATGAAAAACATTGCCTGAAAGGACAACGTCACGGAGACGGCGGCCGATCTCTCCGTTCTTGAGGGTAAACGCCTCAAGAGCGGTGAAAGTGAACATCTCGCAATTGGTTTGCCCGGCAAGAGCGCCTTTGCAGTAAATCCCGTCGTCTACGGTCTGGAGCATCGAATCGAGATTGGAATCGCCGTTGTCGATAAAAGTATTGGTCATACGTACGATCGGCGGGTGATGGTGAGAGAGGCTGCGGGCGTTACCGGTAGGCGCTTCGTCGAGTTTGGCCGCGGTCTCGCGGGAATGGAGCCGACCCTTCAAGACACCATGCAGAAGTAAGTCGGTACGAGCCGTGGGGGTGCCTTCGTCGTCAAAGGGAAGATAACCCGGTTGATCGAGATTGCCCTGATCGGCAATCGTGAGTTGATCGGGGCCAAAACGCCGCCCGAGGGCCATGGCCTCGCGAAGACGGGGGTTCTCATCGAGGAAATCGCTTTCGGAAAGATGACCGAAGGCCTCATGGGCAAAGATCCCGCTAAGTGTGGGATCGGTGATTACCTTGTAGCTTCCTGCGGGAACAGAGTCGGCGGAAAGAGAGTCGACAGCCGTACGGGCGATCGTCTCGGCATCTTCTTCAAGACCGAGAACTGTGTCGTAACCGGTGAGGTCGGCATACGAATGGAAATGTTGCTGGATGGTGGAGCCCTCCCGAGCCAAAGCGGCAAGGCTGATCCCACAAAAAACCTCTTCGAGTTCGGCAGAGAGGCCATCGGAAGTGAAAAGCGTCTTCTTCTTCGTACGGTCCAGGTACTGAACCGAGGTGGTTTGGATCTTGGGGTGTGTGCGCAGAAGCCGATTATAACGGTCGGCAAGATCGTGTTTTGCTTCGAGCGGAATGGTCCGAGGGTCTGTCGTGGGAGTCGCGCTCTCGTGGAGAAGACCGGGTGTGTGCGGAGCGAGGTGGGTGCTCTGGTTGGCGACGAGTTGAGCGATAGAGGCTGCACGGTGGGCGTGATGGGGAAGCTGGTCGATGTCATTGAAGGAGACGAATCCCCACCCGCCACGGACAGCGGCGCGAACGCAGCCACCCCGGCTGGTGGTGACGCCGATGCGCTCCAACTCTTTCCCGGAGTAGAGGACCTGAGTCGAGGTTGTCTCTTCGATGCGAATCTCGAGGTAATCGGTTCCGGAGACGGTAAGCGCTTTCTGAATGAGCTCGTGCATGAAGTGCCCTCGGGAAAACGGGTGTTACAGATGCTATCCGGGATCGTAGCAGAGATGATCCCGAGTTACTCGGGAAAGATCGGAGTGAATGTGGAGTCCTACCGTTTGGACCATCCCCAGCGGCGGAATTGTTTCACGTGAAACAGAGTCCAAGAGCGGGATCGGAAACAGACGAACCCGTGTTGCAGCTCGGGAGAAGATGTTGCCTTCTGCGATCCCTCTGTTGCCTGGCTAAATCAGGTACTGGAAACTGCATAGAGCCCTCTCTTCAAGACGTAAGCAACACAGACGGTCGTAAGAAGACGCGGGAGCGTTGCAGCTGCGGCTACAGGATATTGCGAAAAGAACATTCGACTTTTGTGCCTATGGGAAGGGCGAACTGCCGCGGAAGGGGGAGGGGAGTGGCAAGGGACCGCTTCAGTGGGCCGGGCGCGTTCCGGTAACTCTCCAGCAACGGCGCGGGCTACAGAGAAGACACTCCCTGGATTGTCCGGGTTTGGTGACTTCACTACACAATTGCACCAACTTGTTTCACGTGAAACATCCACTTCATAAAAAACCCTTTTTTCACAAAAAACCACTATATCTATTGCCTTCCGGCAGAAAGTATACTATAACTAGTGTCGCCCTATCCTCAGGCTGGCCGCATCCACACCATTGCCCGTCCATCCTGGCTTGAGGGGAGGGCAACCTTCAATCCACCGTCTGGTGCCCCCGTTTTTACCAGAAGTTTGCACCACCCCCTGGCACCCCAAGCGTGACGCCAATAGAGTGGACTCCAATCGACCGGGCACCTCCTCCATGAACGCGGATCGAATGGTTCTTGAAGGGATCTTGAACGTACTTTGCACCGAAACGGTCGAAAATCCGGCCATTTCTCTAAACAGAACGGTTTAACGCTCTGTTGGCGGCTCACGGAAGCCTAGCTCTCCGCATAATGGATGGACACCCCAACCGCAGATTCTGCCTCTCAGTCTGACCACTCCCTTTCCAACGGGAACGAAGCGCCCGCCGAACCGATTGTCATCACCGTGACCAATCAAAAAGGCGGCGTCGGCAAGACCACCACCGCTCTGAACTTGGCCGCCTGCCTCGCGGCCAACGACCGCCGCGTGCTCTTGATCGATGTCGACCCCCAGGGCAACGCTGGAAGCGGGCTTGGAATCAGCAAATACGAGCTCGACCGCAGCATTTACGATGTCTTGGTCGAGCAGACCCCTCTTTCCGACGTCTTGCATTCTACTTCTATCGATTCCCTCTCCATCGCTCCCGCCAACCAGGACCTTATCGGCGCTGAAGTCCACCTTACGCGCGACCCGAACGGCCCCTTCCGATTGCGTCAGGCCTTGCAGCGCTATGTGCGAAAGTCTCCCGGTGTCGATTATGTGCTCATTGACTGCCCCCCGTCCTTGGGCCTCCTCACCGTCAACGCCTTAATTGCCGCTCATTCCGTGCTGATTCCCATCCAGGCCGAATACTATGCTCTCGAAGGCATGGCCGACCTGGTTCGCTCCATCAGCATTATCCGCCAACAGCACAATCCGGCTCTTGGCCTAGAAGGATTCCTTTTGACCATGGCCGATACCCGGCTTACCCTCTGCAGGCAGGTCGAAAGTGAATTGCGGGATGCCTATGACGGTTTCGTTTTCAAGTCCGTCATCCATCGCAGTGTGCGGTTATCCGAGGCCCCCAGTCACGGAATGCCGATAACTCAATACGATCCCAAGTCCAAGGGCGCTCTCTCCTATGAGACCTTGGCCCAGGAGATGATTCGGAATGAAGCGCAAAGCCCTAGGCCGTGGCCTTTCGGCCATTCTCTCTGAGCCGTTTCGAGAGACAACAGAAGCACCGCCCATCGTCTCCGGATTGGAGCAGGCTGTTGTCCACGAGCGTCTCCGGGATATTTCTGTGGACCTTCTTCGCCCGAATCCGCATCAACCCCGTACGGTTTTTGATGATGAGGCGCTGCAGTCGCTTTCCGCTAGTATCAAGGTCCACGGTGTCATTCAGCCTCTGGTTGCCCGGCAGGATCCTCAAGAAGAAAGCTGCTTTGAGCTGATTGCTGGGGAAAGGCGTCTCCGGGCCTCTAAACTCGCTGGCCTCACCGCCGTCCCCGTCGTTATCTTGGAAGCCGAGGAACTAACCGCCCTCGAACTCGCTCTGGTCGAGAATCTACAGCGGGCCGATCTCGACCCAATCGAAGAAGCCACGGCCTTCCGTTCGTTGATGAGCCAGTTTGGGTTGACGCAAGAGGAGGTGGCCACCCGCGTTGGGAAGAGCCGATCCGCCGTTGCCAACACACTCAGGCTCTTACATCTGTCCGAAACTATTCGCGAGCTTGTCGCC
>CAYTDF010000455.1:0-4639 GCA_964436365.1 uncultured bacterium
TATAAAGGTCTTCCCGATACGTTGCGCGGAGGGCTCCCGTAAGTTGGGAGTTCAGCGTTCTCTATTCGGAAGGTTTTCTTGAGAGCGACTCAGGTGGTTTCTTTGGGGTGTGGGCCGAGACCGTTCCCGCGGGCGTTCCCGTTGGGCAATGTAGAGTGTCCCTCAGGAGTCTCTACGAAGGGCGCACAAGCGAAGTGTCGCTTGCGAAAAGATGCCCCCGGAGATCGGGCGCTAAGCGTTCTTCAGTGGGATGTGACCTCTGGGAGATACGATGGATGTGCGTATGGATCCCTTGTGGCCAAGAAACGTCCACGTGTGCCCGTTGCATGGGAGTGCGGACGGGATAGGCCCATGGCGGTCAAGGAACCGAAATCCCAGACGCACACCCCATGCGACGGGTCTGATAAAGCGGCTCGGCGGGCAGCGCGCTCACACGACTCCCAAGAGCTGGACCACCACATGGCGCTGCCGTGGTTTGTTATCGAAATCCACGAGGATGATCTGCTGCCACGTCCCCAGAGTCAGGCGGCCTCCCTCAAAGGGAACCACCAACGATGGGCCGAGCAATGACGCCCGTACATGGCTGTGCCCGTTTCCGTCATGCCAGGTATCGTCGTGGAGATACCGCATATCGCGCGGCACAAGCCGCTCCATGGCTTCGGGGAAATCCTGCTTCAGACCGGGTTCATACTCAATCGTGGTCAGTGCACCTGTCGCGCCGGGGACAAAAAGGCAGCATTGCCCCTCGGTCAGCCCCGAGTGAGCGACAACATCCTGCGCGTCGGAGGTGATATCGACCATCTGTCCCTCGCCCCGTGTGTTCACGGAGATCCGTCCGGTGTGTGCCGTCGTCATCGCGTGCCTCCTAAACGACCGAAATCATAGGCCGTATAGACGATCTCAAGATCCCCGCCAATCTGGACCCGGCCTTTCTCCTGCGATTCCGCTTTGGGAGAAGCGGGCTTCGTTTGAGGCGAGTCATAGGTGAGTTCAACCCGGCTGCGTCGCTCAAAACTGTCACCGGAAACCCGCCCCGTCGTTGGGGCGGACTCACCCACAAGACTGGTATGGACCGCTATCGACTTGCAGCCGTTCGAAGCGCACCCACCCAGCAATCCGGCCACTGGCAGTAGAAGACCTAGCCAACACCATCGCACCGTCATAATCACTCTCTCCTTTCCTGCTCTGCTTGTTCGACACGCGCCGCTCGTTGGACCGGAGGTTCACCACTCCGGAACCACGGGAACCGGCCCCACTGACATCGTGGCCCAACCGGGGTAACGTTCGTGTGTGAGGCGGAGTTTGGCCCCAGCTCACCCCACGGTACCACAACGGTTTTGCAAGGGAGAAGTCACCTATGAAATTCGCAATCTGTAACGAGACGTTCAAAGACTGGGATTGGGAGGCGACCTGCAAGACTGCGGCGGAACTCGGATATACCGGACTTGAGGTCGCCCCGTTCACGTTGGCGGAATCCGCGGCGGATGTGCCCGTGGATGTTCGCAAGCAGTGCAAGGCGGTTGCCGAGGATGCAGGCTTGACCATCGTCGGCTTGCACTGGCTCTTCGTTTCCCCGCCCGGCCTTTATCTCAATCATCCCGACAACGCGATTCGCCAGAAGACGGTCGATTACTTGCACGCGCTGACCGACCTCTGCGGCGATCTGGGCGGGAGTGTGATGGTGCTTGGCTCGCCCAAGCAGCGCGATGTTCCGCCTGACGAACGCTACCGGGATACCTTCCTGCGAGCGGCGGAGACGCTTTCGAAGGTGATGCCCCACTGTTTGGAGCGTGGCGTGACCATCTGCTTCGAGCCGCTCACGCCCAAAGAAACGAACTTCATCAACCGCGCCGAGGAGGCCGTGACCCTCATCCAAGAGGTCGATCACCCCAATCTCCGGCTCCACCTCGACACAAAGGCCATGTACGGCGGCGAGGTCAAAGAGGTCGCCGATGTGATCCGGGAAAACCGCTATTGGACGCGGCACATCCATGTCAACGACCCCAATCTGCTTGGGCCGGGCATGGGAAACCTGGACTTCAAGCCAATCGCCCAAGCCATTGAAGAGACGCATTACGAGGGCTGGATCTCCGTCGAGGTTTTCGATTACGATCCGGGACCGGAAACCATCGGCAGAAAAAGCCTGGACTACCTGCGAAAAGTCTTCACGTAAAGGCGGCGTAGCCTTTATTCGCTTCGGGAGAAGGTCATGAACGGCAAATCGATGGCTTGGATCGGTCTGGCGGCGCTCGTGCTCGGTGGATGCACGGCTGGAAAACGAAGTGAAGAGAATCGGGGGGCAAACCCGGTGGAAAAGATCAAAGCGTTCTGCGTTGACTTCAACTGGGGACCCAAGGGATTCGCCCCGCCGGGAATGTTCGCGCAGGCCTCACCGGAGGAGCATCTCCGTTGGTACCGCGAACTCGGCGTCAACACCATCCAGACATTCTGCGTCAGTTGCTGCGGATATTCATGGTTTCGCGGTGATGTGGCCCCGGTGCAGCCCGGCATGAAGGGCGACTTTCTGAAGGAAATCACCGTACTCGCACATCGAAAAGAGATGCGCGTGATGGGATATTTCTGTGTCGGAGCCAACACCTATTGGGGGGAGACCCATCCCGAACTCAGCTACGGCACCCCCAGCGCAATCCATATACCGTTCACGACGCAGTACCTCGATTACCTCTGCGCGACCGTCAAGGACGTGCTCACCCGGACGGATATCGACGGATTCATGATCGACTGGGTCTACAATGCCCCGCTTCTCAATCCGAACACCACGATTCGATGGATGGACTACGAGATACAGATGTATGCAGAGCTCTTCGGTGAACCCTTTCCGGGCAAGGACGCCATCACCCCGGAACGGGAGACAGAGTTTCACCGCCGCGCGGTGGAGCGTTGTTGGAGGCGTATTCACGACGCCGCCAAGTCGACGAAGCCGGACTGCATCCTATGGTTGAGCTGTTTTGACATCAATCACCCGCAGCTGGCCGGATCCAGGATGTTCCAGGAGATCGATTGGCTGATGAACGAGCACCCGGACCCCGAAAAACTGGAGGCTGTGAAACGCTCAATCGGTCCACACACACGGGTCATTCAGTGCATCTGCGGGTGGGGTGCGGAACACAAACCGGAGGCGGTCCTACGGGATCCGCGCTTCGACGCTGTGGGGCTGTACGGGTTCGCGCGGCCAGACGAGCGGAGCACGCTTCCTCCCACAGAGTCCGAAGACCCCGGGCTGGCCGGGAACGCCGCCAATATAGAGATCATGCGCAACGCGTTTCGGGAACGGTAGCGGCTTCCCGTTGCGGATCGGCCAACACCGCCTAATAGAGGAAGAAATCTTCCACAGCGGTCACTTCGGGAACGTAGGTGGGGGTGACCGTGTACACCCAGATGCCCCGGGTTCCGTAGTAGTCGGAACCGTGATCGACCTCGAGTTGGTATACACCGGGTTCGACGCTGAACGTATGACTCTCCACATTGCCGTTGTTGGCGGAGAGGGCGCCTATGCCCCCAATCGAACCGACTGCATTGCCATTGCTATCGTAGAGAGCGGCCGCGATCGGTCCACCGCGCTCGTCGATCGAGGTCGCGCTCAACTCCAACGTGAGTTCGCCACGCGTCGAAACCGTCAAGCGCCACCAGTCGTCGATATCGTTCGCGCTCTCGACTCCGCTGTAGTCCAAAAGACCGAGATGCCCTTCGGCTGCACCGTACAGTGACATCGATTGCGCCAGTGCAATCGTATCGTTCGGCTCCAGATCGTTACTCACCGGAAACGCTTCGAAGGAGGGGAGCAGGGTGTAGTTCCAGATACCCCGCACGCCGTAGTAATCGGATGAGACATCCACAGAAACCCCGTACGTCCCCGCTTTCAGAGGGAACGTGGATCGAGCGACTTGCGCGCCATCCGCTTCAAGGACGCCCAGGCGTTCGAGGGAGTCAATCGAAAGGCTCTCACCGTTCGCGCCGTAAAGGGTCCCACCGATCTTATCGCCACGAGTGTTGACCGATATCGCGGTCAAGTCCAGGTGCAGGTAACCGTCCTCAGGGATCATCACCGTCAGCCAATCCCGGGTGTCATTCACTTCGGTTTGACCGCTATAGTCGATGTAACCGAGATGCCCCTCACTTGCGGCATCCAGGACAAGGTACTTCGCGAGAGACGGCGTATCATTGGGTTCGAGATCGTTGTCGATTGTTGCGCGGGTGAACGAAGGGGAGACCGTGTAATTCCATATTCCGTACACGCCGTAATAATCCGAGCTGAGTTGGATCGCGAGGTTGTAGCGGCCGGCTTTGAGGTGGAAGGTCGTCGCGGCCACCATGCCCAGGTTCGCCTCAATCGAGCCCAAACCGCTGAGCGAACCGATCAACTGAGTGTCGCCGTCCGCTCCATACAAAGCGCCACCGATACCGTTGCCCCGTTCGTTGATGGAGATCGCGCCGAGATCGATTTGCAGCGTACCGTCCTCAAGCAGATCGATGGTCCACCAATCCCGCGTGTCGTTCACTTCGGTAGCGCCGCTGTAGTCGATGTAGCCGAGATGCCCGTCTCCGCTGCTTCCGGGTGTGAGAGCCCAGCCCTGCGCGGGTTCGTCATTGGGTTCGATGTCGTTCGTCTTCACGGCCT